>JAZFXR010000043.1:0-4106 GCA_036448835.1 Dehalococcoidia bacterium
GCGATAGACCTGAAAGCCAAAGGTGCTCGTGAGCTGGTACTGGAATTAGCCAAAGTGTGTGACGTGGTTGTAGAAAGCTTTCGTCCTGGGGTTATGACGAGATTCGGGCTGGACTATGATTCGTTGAAGAAAGTGAACCCATCAATTATCATGTGCTCCATTACTGGGTATGGGCAAAAGGGACCCTATGCAAAGGAGATGGCTATGGATGTAATGATCCAGGCGTGTCGCGGTATAGCTTACATGATGGGTGAATCCGGGGAGCGCCCTCGGTTTGTTAGCTTTGCCGTGACTGATATTCTAGGGTCACTAAACGCGTTCGGCGCTATATGTGCTTCTCTCTATCGTCGGAGCGTCACAGGGGAGGGCGAGTATATTGATATGGCCTTGGCAGATTGCGCACTTGCCGCACTCGGTAACCAAGTAGGGACACACATATTCAGTGGAGGTAAGGAGGAATTTCGTTATATGGCCGGCAGTTTTTCTGGAGCTGTCGCCCCCGCTGGTGCATTCAAGGGGCGGGATGGCTATGTTGCTATGTTTCTTATTACAGATGAAGAGTGGAAGCGTCTTGCCGAGTGCATGGGAAGGCCGGAACTGGCTGTCGAGCCACGTTTTAAGACGGTGGGTGACCGGGTCAAGCACAAAGAGGAATTAGCCAGGATATTAGATACGTGGCTCCAGGAGTTTGAACAAGTCAAGGATGCGGCAGCGCTACTTCAAGATCACGGTTTGCTGGCAAGACCTATCTTGTCCTTAGCGCAAGCCTTAGATGAAGAGCAGCAAATCAGGGACAGGGAAATGCTGGTAAACATGGAGCACCCAACCCTCGGTACGATGACCTGTGTCAACACGCCTTTTCGCTTCTCTAGCAGCAGAGCGGGGGTTGAGGAGCCGCCACCGGTTGCTGTTGGAGAACATTCCGAGCACATTCTACGTGAGATCTTGTCTCTTGACAGCGGAGAAATAAAGAAGTTGAGAGAGTCCGGGGTGGTGTTTGGTCCGGATGGATAAAGCACCTTTTCAAAATAGCGAATGGGAATTCTGGAGGATGGCATAAAGGCTACGGAGAGGCATGTTTTTGCTCTTGAACGATTTGATACTTACCCTAACATTGATATTGAAGGAACTTGTTCAAATCCGCAGTCCACTGTTACCTACGTGGTCAGCCTGCACAGTGGTTTGAAATATGACAAAGCTTTGCCATAGCCCCTTGTGAAAAGCAAGTTCTGATATACAAGGTAAGAATAGAATATGAGCAGGAGGTACTATGATTAGATCAAGATTATGCGAACTGGTCGGGATCAAATATCCTATTATACAAGCTGGCATGGGCCCTTTCAGCAACAACAACCTATGTGTTGCCGCAGCCAACGCAGGAGTCCTCGGATTACTTTCTACAAGTGGCGTTTTTAATAAAGATGATCAGCCATGGATTTACAACGAGTTTGCCAGAACCGGGGAAGCTGACCCCGAAGACGACATAGGTACACTCATGGAAAAGGTGCTGAAACGGACATACAGACTAGTAAAAGAGAGGGGCGGTATTTTCGGGCTCAATGTGATGGTTTCAAAGGAAGTTCTCTGGGCTTCGAATATACTGATTGATGCGGCTATCAGGGTGCGCGAGGAGACCCCAGATGTGAAGAACCATTTGAAGGTGATGTATACATCCGCCGGCGACCCTCTTGGCTGGGAAGATAAAATAAAGGGAGCAGGATTTACGTGGATCCACATTGTTCCATCTGTTAGGGCAGCTTTGCGCTGTAAGAAGGCCGGCGTCGACGTAGTAGTAGCCTCCGGCCATGAAGGCGGTTTCCATACCTCGTGGGAACCAGTTCACTCAATGGTTTTGCTTCCAGCAGTGATAGAGGCAGTACAAGACGACGATACTCTGGTTGTCGGTGCTGGTGGATTCTCTGATGGCAAGACACTGGCGGCCGCGCTGCTAATGGGTGCGGACGGTGTGCTCATGGGGACCCGCTTTCTGGCAACACAGGAAAGTGATTTTCATCCGATGTGGAAACAGGAAGTTGTGGATGTAGGCGATAGAGCAACCCTTGTGGCGCGCGGTTATGTCGGGCCTGCCCGGTGGTTGAAAACACCCCGCAGCATTGAACACGCCGCAAATACCCTCCAGAAATCACCCGGTGTTTTTCTGGGAATCCCAGAGGATTATTCGACGCCTGATATGTTGACTGCTTTTGAGAACGAATCAATGAAAGCCACCTTCGAAGGCAATAAGGAAAAATGGATGGTGGCTGCCGGTGAAGTGGCTCAGCGAATTAAAGATATGCCTAAAGTCAACGATATGGTGCAGAAAATTGTCCGGGACGCCGAAGATATTCTGAGAAATGTTCCGCAAAAGCTTCTAGGATGAACTCTTCGGTGGTGGGATATTGGAGTTACATTTCTTCAGCGAAATCAATCAGTTATGTGTGACAGGAGGATAGATGAGAAGAGTTATCGTCACTTGTGCATTGACCGGCGGTGTGCAGACCAAAGCAGGAAATCCCAACCTCCCGGAGCAACCAGATGAAATTGCCCAACAGGCATATGAATGCTATAACGAAGGCTGTGCTATTGCTCATCTCCATGCCCGAGACAAGGAAGGCAAGGTGTCAGGCGATGTTATTATATTTAAAGAGATACATGCTGCAATTCGAGCCAGGTGCAATATTATTTTGCAGAACAGTACCGGAGGTGGCCCTGGGCTCACATTCGATCAACGACTCGCCTGTCTGGACGCCAAACCTGAAATGGCATCCCTTAATTTGGGCTCGATGCTTCGCACCCTCGGGGCTAATGCCGGCACCTGTTGGGCTAACCCACGATCAGAATTGGAACGCTTCGCACAAGAAATGCTGAAACGCAATATCAAAGCCGAGATGGAGATTTATCACCACGGTATGCTCCGGGAGATGAACAACTTCATTGATAAGAACCTTGTTAAAAAACCATACTATGTAAACTTTGTGATGGGAATGGCCTACCAGGGCGCTGTTGATGCCACCCCGGCCAATCTCATATCACTAATTCAACTCCTCCCACCTGATATCATTTTCAATTGCTGTGCCATCGGTGCTGCGCAGGTTCCTATAACCACCCTTAACGTCTTAATGGGAGGGCACGCGCGCGTGGGAATGGAAGATAATATCTACATGTCCAAAGGAGTGCTTGCCAAGAGCAATGCCCAGCTTGTAGCCCGCAGCGTTCGTATTATCAGAGACATCGGCTATGATATTGCCACACCCGACGAAGCTCGAGAGATTCTCGGCTTGCCGAAGCTGAAATAGACTTCGAAGAATAAGAAATAAGGGAGGGAAAAAATGGCTCAAAGGAAAAGAATTGTGGATCTTTCATTGCCCTGGGGCGTAGATACCCCGTTGTGGCCCTTCCCTGGTCCAAGGCAGGACCTGATCTTTGCTAGAGCAGAGTATCTCGAACGTTTTCATAAGAGGAGCGTAGTTTATACCGGCACACTTCACGCCGGTACCCACATGGATGCTCCCAGTCACGTACTGCATCCCTCCGAGGGAGGCATAATGCTGGATAAGATCCCACTGGAAAACTGCTATGGCACCGGCGTTATCGTCGACCTCCGCTATATGAAAAAATGGCAATTCGTCACTGCCAAAGATCTGGAAAATGCTAAGCCAAAGATCGAGGCTGGAGACTTCGTAGTCTTCAATACCGGCTGGCATAAATACTGGCGCTGGGATAATTATGCTTATTACAATCACTACCCTGGGCTAGGCCCGGAAGCTGCCCAGTGGCTGATCGACAAAAAGGTAAAAGGTGTTGCTGGCACCTGGGGCGCCACCGATCATGTACTGTGGCATTACCGCCTCGCCGAGACCATGCCCTGGGTCGATAGGGAGTACAGGAAAGAGACTGGAAAGGATCCTGATAAACTATTTCCCGAATACGAGCCCTGCCACCGCATGTTTCTTAAGAACGGTATCGTGACAGTAGAGAACGCAGGAGGAGACATCGACGAAGTGACTGGCCAGCGCTGCATCATCTCTGCATTCCCCTTCAGGTGTGAGATGGCCGATGGTGGCTTTGTCAGGCTGGTCGCAATCCTGGACAAATAAGGGAAATCA
>JAZFXR010000044.1:0-7804 GCA_036448835.1 Dehalococcoidia bacterium
AATCCCACCCTCTCCGCGGAGAGGTGCTGGAGTGGTCTAACAGGCACGCCTGGAGAGCGTGTGTCGGGTTTCCCGACCGTGGGTTCGAATCCCACCCTCTCCGCCACCAACGGCGCTGAATCAGAAGGAGGATTTAGACCCGGATTCATTAGATTCTAGTATTAGCATTTGGGCCTTCTTTACTATACGCATGCTGCATGGCGACACCAGGATTAATCCAATATCCTGACAAGAAGACAATTCATCCATTAGTTATGTCAACCACAACAGAGTTGCAAAAGGTTATGATTTTGTATAGGCTTACTTGGTTAACGCATAGTATTTTGATCATGATGGCAAACCTTGTGAACTGACTTATTGGTTCTCGTAATCTAGGACTACTTTGGTAAAGTAACTAACAATGAAAAAGACCAAGGAGGTTAAGAAATCTGCCAGTCCAGCCAGCTCTGATTTGAATTCATCTGGTCAGGATAGCAATGCTGATAAGTATTATCGTGGGCTTGTGGCTTTGAGCCGAGTCTCGGCAGCAATCAGTGGTCTGCTGGACTTGGATGCCATTCTTAAGATTGGCTTGGATAATGTACTTGGCATCATGAATGGGACTGTTGGAGGAATAATGCTCCTGGATGAACCTACTCAGACGTTGTCCTACAAGATTTATCACGGCCTGTCTGATAAGTATGCTGAAGAGATGCGGCTAAAAGTCGCCGATGGAATTGCAGGAAAGGTAGCGCAAAGCGGCAGGGCAGTGCTAGTGGAGGACATTTCCTCAGAATCAAATGCCGCTCGGATTGACCTGATAAGCTCAGAGGGTCTAAGGGCATTCATAAGCGTCCCCCTCCGAGCGAAAGATGATGTTCTGGGGGTGATGAATGTTGCCAGCCATACATCACATCGCTTCACTAAAGAAGACGTACATCTATTGCACTCAATTGGGGATCAACTTGGCACGGCCATCGAGCAGGCAAGACTACAGGATAGGCTGAGGAAAGCACGAGAAAGGTTACGCAAACTCGCACGACAGAACCTTGTAGCGCAAGAGGAGGAACGGAGGAGAATTGCTCGAGAACTACATGATGAAACAAGTCAATCTCTCTCGGGGATAGCACTTCAGCTAGAAGCGCTGTTGGAAATATGCACAAGGTCTGGTAATCAAGATGCTGAATTCATTACTGGAATGAAGAAAGTTCAAGCGCTGACAGTGCAGGTGCACAAAGAGGTAAGTAGGGTAATCTCCAATCTGCACCCTGCTGTATTGGATACGCTGGGGTTGGTTGCTGCTGTTCGCCAGTATGCCCACAGTAGACTTCAGCCCTTAGACATTAATGTAACAGCGGAGGTTAGAGGGACGGAGACGAGGTTTCCTTCTGACGTGGAAGCTGCTCTTTTCCGCGTTGCTCAGGGAGCCATTGGCAATGTTACCGAGCATTCTAAAGCAAAGAATGTTTCCATAGTGTTGGCATATCAACCAAATGAGTTCTCGTTGATTGTTAACGATGACGGCCAAGGGTTTGATGTTTCCGAAATCACTGACGTGGAGGAAAATGGTCGGGGCCGTGGATTATTCAGTATGAGGGAGAGGATAGGCTTCCTTGGCGGTACCAGCGGTGTTGAGTCCAAGATCGGAGCAGGAACTACACTTTGGGCCAAGGTCCCATTAGGTCAAGACATTAGTTATGACGAAAATAAGGGTACTGGTAACTGACGATCACGCGATGGTACGCGACGGTATCTGTGCCCTGCTTGCTCTCACAGGGGATATAGAAGCCATAGGTATTGCCGCCAATGGAAGGGAAGCATTGGATATGGTCAGGGAGCTTATGCCTGACGTGGTACTAATGGACATTGCCATGCCTATCATGGATGGATTAGAAGCCACACGAAGGATACACAAGGAATTTCCCAAGGTGAAGATATTGGCCCTGACCCAATATGATGAAAGAGCCTATGTATTCCCAGTGATCGAAGCCGGAGCCTCTGGCTTCATCAGTAAGACAGCTGCATCCTCTGAACTTGTCGCTGGTATCCGCTCCGTTCATCGGGGGGATTCCTTCTTATCTCCTTCCGTAGCAAGGTTTCTAGTCGAAGATTATCAACAAATAGCCAGTATGAAAGGAAGTCAGGATCCATACGAGCAGCTAACGAATCGGGAAAGAGAAGTGCTTAAACTGGCGGCAGAGGGACATACTACCCAAGAAATAGCAGCTATGTTAGTGCTTAGCCCAAAAACAGTGGGGAGGCATAGGACCAATCTTATGAGCAAGCTTGATATTCATAATCGTACTGAACTGGTTAAATTTGCCCTACGCAAGGGCATTATCAGGGTCTAAGATTATTACCTCAAAGTCCTTGCGACAATACCTATTTCCCATAGCCTACTAATTGGAGGCGTTATCCACATAAATGAGCAATTAACCGTAGAAAATTGCGGTGATATTTCCCCACCTTCTGGGGTGAACACCTCTATTCCTTAAATAGACTGGTCGTTATAATTTTTAATAGCAGTCTGAAATAGGCCACTACAAATGCGTAGTTGGCAAGGGGGTGCAAGATGGAAAAGAACGCAAAAATCCTGCTGGTGGATGATGAGCCAGAGTTCATTGAAGATATCCGAGCTAAATTGCTGGCAAAGGGTTGGCAGGTGTCTACAGCTGGTAACAGATTACAAGCAGAAGAGATGGCGCATCAAGAAAAACCTGATTTGATTGTTTTAGGAACAATAACGCCGCGTGGAGATGCCTTTCAGTTACACCAGTGGTTAAAACAGAATCCCAATTTCAGAGTAGTGCCTCTTATTGTAATTGATGCCCCACCGGAAAAGCGACTGATTAAGGGGTGGCGTATGGATGAGGGCTTGAAGCTTGAAGCCGAACAATATTTAACCAAACCAGTCGAATCAGATTCAATAGTAGTCTGGGCTGAGAAATTCCTGGATAAGACACTGAGAAGAATCAAGGTACTGGTGGTAGATGATCATTCTGTAGTCAGGGAAGGAATTTGCGCACTACTGAGTTTACAAAAAGACATGGAGGTAATGGGTGAAGCTGTTGACGGGAAAGACGCCATTGATAAAGTGCAGACTCTCATGCCGAATGTAGCGGTGATGGACATAATCATGCCGGTGATGAGTGGACTTGAAGCAACGAAACGAATAACCGAGGAATACCCGGAAACAAAGGTTTTAATTCTAACCCAATATGACGAAGAAGAGAACATGTTTGTTGCTAAGCAAGTAGGAGCTTACGGCTTTATTGCCAAGAGTGCTGCCAGTTCAGACCTCTTGACTGGTATAAGGACAGTAGGCGAAGGAAGATATTTCCCTAAGTCTTTTGCCTACGTGTCCGCTAATTGGCCGGAGGGTCTGGATAAAAAATAACTAGTCCCCTTTGAAATATCTTGCCCCAACCTGCTGGGTTATGAAAGAGGATATTGGTTTACAGTCAATAACCATCACTCTTGATGGTCGTGAGGTAAGCGGCTATCCGGAGATGACCATCCTAGAGCTGGCGAAAGAATCAGGCATAGATATCCCCACACTCTGTCATGCCCCTCAACTCACTTCAGTTGGGGCTTGCCGTGTTTGTCTAGTAGAAGACGAGCGAAATAGTGCCTTGTTGGCGTCCTGTGTTACACCGATAGCATCAGGGATGGTAATCAACACACATTCACCTCGCGTTATGGAGCGCCGCAAGACCATAGTTAAGCTGATGCTTGCTAGCCATCCTGATTCTTGCTTGGTATGCGATAAAGGCAATCGTTGCCAGCTACGCCAAATTGCCTCGGACCTGGGCATCGGATTGGTGGAGCTTCAAAGAATTCCCCAGATTGCTAGTATTGAGGAGATCAACCCCTTCCTTGAACGGGATTTGAGCAAGTGCATATTGTGCGCCAAATGTATTCGAGCCTGCCAGGAACTAGTCGTAGAGGGTGCTATCGACTACTTTCAACGAGGATTTACGACCATTCCGACGACACTGAACAATTTGCCGTTGGAAAACTCCGAGTGCACTTTCTGTGGAACTTGTGTAGCCTTGTGCCCTACAGGCGCGCTGATGGAAAAGGAGACAACATATAGAGGAACAACCCAGACTGTTGTGCAGACAACCTGTCCTTTCTGTGGCTGTGGTTGTAGCATTTGCCTGGAAGCTAAGGATGGACAGGTAGCGCGGATTACTCCGGGCAACGAAAGATCGGTGCACAAAGGCACGCTCTGTGTGAGGGGGAGCTATGGCTGTGATTTTATCCACAGCCCGGACAGGTTGCTCAAACCCTTAGTCAAGAGTAATGGTAATTTTGAGGAACTATCCTGGGAAGAAGCTTTGGAACTGGTAGTCACTCAATTCCAGCGAATCAAGGACGAATCTGGCAGTGATAGCCTGGCCGTCCTGGGTTCCTCTAAGTGCACTAACGAAGAGAATTACCTCTTGCAGAGATTAGCCAGATCTGTGCTGGGCACCAACAATATTGATAATGGTGGTCGCCTGTATAACTCTGCCAGCTGTGTCGGTTTGGGATCTTCACTTGGTTTCCCGGGTACTACAAACTATCTTAGTGGCCTGGAGCAGTCAGAGCTTATATTAGTTATTGGGGCCGATCCCAGTTCGTCAGCACCTGCCGTCGGTTATGCCATTAAACGTGCTGTCAAAAGGCAAGGTGCCAAGTTACTGTTGGTAGACCCTCGACAGACAAAGCTCTCTATGTTTGCCCATCTTTGGTTGCAGCCCAAGATTGATACTGATGTAGCTCTTATAAATGGTTTGGCCAAGGTGATTATCGACGAAGGCTTGCTGGACGAGGAATTTGTCGCCAGAAGCACGGATAATTTTGAAGCTTTTGAGGATGGCTTGAAGAAATACACGCTGGAGTATGTTGAGGAGATCACTGGCGTTTCAGGTCAACAAATTCTTGCTGCTGCTCGACTATACGCCGGGGCAAGCCAGGCAGCAATTGTCTATGGCACAGGAATCACTCAATATGTAACAGGACCTGACAGCGTGAGGGCTCTGGCAAATTTAGCGTTGCTAACGGGCAATATTGGTCGTAAGAGAGGCGGAGTCTACGCGCTGCAAAGAGAAAACAACGGGCAAGGTGCCTGCGACATGGGAACATTACCTATATTTCTCCCCGGATATCAGAGTGTGGTGGACGCCCAATCCAGGAGAAAGTTCGAAGAAAGTTGGGGAGTAAGCTCACCAGCTGAGTCTGGGCTAACAGCCTTGGAAATCATGAAGCAAGCAAAAAAAGGAAAGATTAAGTGCATGTACATCGTAGGAGAAAACCCTGCTTTGAGCTTTCCAGATTCAAGACTTATCACTGAGATTCTAGCCTCGCTCGATTTCCTGGTAGTCCAGGATATGTTCCTCACGGAAACGGCTAAACTGGCAAACGTGGTTTTGCCTGCAGCAAGCTTCGCCGAAAAGGACGGTACATTCACCAACTTCGAGGGGAGGGTACAAAAAGTGCAAAAAGCAATCCCTCCTCTGGGCGAAAGTTTGCCGGACTGGGAGATAATCCTGCGGCTGGCTGACAAAATCGGGGCTCCGATGCCATATTCATCTCCTCAACAAGTTATGGACGAAATAGTTGACACTTGTCAACTAACAACTTATAGCTCATATGAAGGGAATGGCCATGCAGAGCCAGAGGCACAGAGCCCGTATCAGGCTCAGTCGAGTAGCCACTTGGGCGTCGGGCGTATACATGGTGGGCAGTTCCCGACAGGGTTTGCCCGCTTCTGCCCGGTTGCGTATGTTCCACCGCTAAAGGCGAAGAATGGCTATCCCTTTACCTTGCTCACCGGAGGTATCCCTAATCATTTCGGCACTGGCTCTAGAAGCTCCAGGTCTATGCGATTGAAGAAATTCTCCCCGGAGGCTTTTGTAGAAATTTGTGAATCTGACGCCAAAAGACTTGCCATCACTGATGGTGAAAAGGCCAAGGTCATCTCACCTGTCGGCGAGGTGACTGCAACAGCCAAAATTACCAATACCCTGCGTCAGGGAATGCTTTTTATGCCAGTTTCATACCCAGAGACTCCGGTTAATGAGCTATTCGACATTGTCTTGAACACAGAAACAAAAGCGCCTTCACTGAAATCATGCAACGTAAAGATAGAGAAATTGTAACGCCAAGGCTTGTTTTCGACAAAAGGATGAGGGCAAGCTTCCGTGTTACTTAATATAAGAATAGGAATGGTGATGCTTCATGAATAAAACGAAGACTATCACAAAGGCTGACCTAACAAAAATGAACACCATTGTTTCTGAACATAGTCAGCAGAAGTGGGCACTGATACCGTTACTGCAAAAAATCCAAGATGAGTTCGGGTATATCCCACCTCAGTTTATACCGCTTATAGCCAGAAGCTTGGGGCTTTTCCCCAGTCAGGTGCAGGGTGTCATTAGTTTTTATACCCAGCTCTACACTCAGCCACGGGGCAAAAAAATCGTGAGAGTTTGTCGAGGGACAGCTTGCCATGTACGGGGAGGGAAGACGATACTGAAATTGGTTAAGCGGCACCTGGATATAGAAGAGGGCGAGACTACCCCTGATTTTGAATACACACTGGAAACCGTAGCCTGTATCGGCGTTTGCGCTCTAGCGCCCAATATAGTCGTTGCTGACCATGTCCACGGTCATATGAACCCGAAAAAAGCGGAACAACTGTTTAAGCATCAAGAGGGTAAAAAGTAATATGGAAAGCCATTGCACCATTTTTATTTGTCAGGGAACAGGATGCATTTCCAGCGGCTCTGAAGCTGTTTATGATGCTCTTAAGAAAGAAATAAACCGGCAAGGGATAAGCCATGCTGAGGTGGACTTCACTGGTTGTCACGGCTTTTGCGAGCAGGGTCCTAATGTAGTTATTGAGCCTGAAGGCATTTTCTATACCCATGTCCAGGCTGAGGATGCTCCAGAAATTGTCACCTCTCATCTTCGAGGTGGCAAGCCCGTGGAACGCCTTTTCTACCATGATCCGGTAACCGGCGAAGCCATACCACGCTATTCAGAGATAAACTTCTACAAAAAGCAGCAGCGTGTCATTCTGCGGAATTGCGGTCAAATCAACCCTGAAAAAATCGAGCATTACATTAATCGTGGAGGTTATCGAGCGCTGAGAAAGGCTTTTCTGATGACTCCCGAGCAGGTTATTGAGGAGATTAAGAAATCCGGCCTTCGCGGGCGAGGCGGCGCGGGTTTTCCCACCGGTCGCAAGTGGGAGTTTTGTCGCAATGCCCCCGGAGAAATGAAATACGTAATCTGCAATGCCGACGAAGGCGACCCCGGTGCTTTTATGGACCGCTCCCTACTGGAAGCAGATCCCCACACCGTTGTTGAGGGGCTAACCATTGCTGGATATGCCATAGGTGCTAATGAGGGCTATATCTATGTCCGTGCTGAGTATCCCTTAGCAGTTAAGCGAGTTCACACTGCTTTAAAGCAAGCCCAACAAAGGGGCTTTTTGGGTAAAGATATCCTGGGCTCGGGCTTTGATTTTGTGGTGCACATTAAAGAAGGTGCCGGGGCCTTTGTTTGTGGTGAAGAAACAGCTCTAATGGCTTCTATTGAGAGCCGACGGGGCATGCCTCGTCCCCGCCCCCCGTTCCCCGCCCAATCAGGCCTGGAAGGAAAGCCTACCAATATCAATAATGTAAAGACCGTGGCTTCCATTCCCATCATTATTGACCGCGGGGCTGACTGGTTTGCCAGCATCGGTACTGAAAAGAGCAAGGGGACGGCTGTCTTTGCCCTCACGGGGAAGATTGCCAACAGTGGGTTAGTGGAGGTACCTATGGGCACTCCC
>JAZFXR010000045.1:0-4664 GCA_036448835.1 Dehalococcoidia bacterium
GGCGAAACGAATTGGGAACCTAACAATTCACAGCTACGCCAAGGAATTCCAGGGGTGGACACTGCAGGTAGATAGGCGATTTGAGCCTACAAGCCAGGATTGGGCAACAATTCAGAAGATTGCTAACCATATACTTACGTCAACACGTGTTTATTAGCCAAGGCCCGGAGCCCTCATCAGTAAAAATAGATTGACTTCTGTCTGTTCCGATTATATTATTCGGATAAGGAGGTTTTAATATGAGATATATTGATCCACATCTTCATACCGTCCTACTGGATGACGGTCTATTGATGAAAATTGCCTTAACGGGCATGGAGGCTTGTGTCATACCGATGTTTCATTGCCTGAACGGGGTTTTTGAAGCTGACGCTGTCTTCAGCCTCTGGGATAGGTCTTTGGGCTTCGAGCTGACACGTGCCGGCACAATAGGATACGAAGCTTTTGTCTCCCTTAGTGTCCCTTTTTACGGATTGACCGAGAAAGGCACTGAGGAATGCCTAAAACGGCTCCCGGACTATCTGAAACATGACAAAGTGGTAGCCATGGGAGAAATCGGTCTGGACGTGGGTACTGAGTTTGAAAAGACATTATTCCGCACGCAGCTTCAAATCGCCAAATCACATAACCTGCCTGTGATCTGTCATACACCTATCCGTTTGGCGCCCCAGGCACCTGAAATCGTCAAACAAGTCATTGACGTCATCAAGGAAGAGAAATTTCCTGTGGACAGAGTGATACTGGATCATGCGGGCGAAAGAACATTTGATCCGATAATAGCTTCTGGAGCGAAGGTAGGGTTGAGCTGTTGCTTCGACAAGATGCCACCGGAATCTGTGGCTGACCTGATTCTGAATAACCGGGACAAGCTCGATCAATTCATCGTCAATAGTGAGTTGGCTTCAGGCGATGGATACTTCACCGTCCCGATGGTAGCCCTGGCTTTGAGAAGGGCCAAATTGCCTCATAAGGATATATATAAAGTAATCTATGAAAACCCCAAAGCCTTTTTTAACTTACCCCTAGATTGAAGATGCAAACAGATTGACCTTCAATACGTGCGCGTGGGAAGATACACATTCTTATGTTTTTTCATTCGTAACTTCGTTTGTATTCGACAAGGAATTGAAATTAGAAGAGCAATCGAGCTAAGGCAAGCCTACAAATACAATCACCAAGCCTACCACTATCATTATCACTCCCAAAGCTAATAAGCCAAATAATAGCTTTTTACTCATATAGAACACTTCTTAAGCAAACGCTAAGTATAATACTAGAACACTAAATAAAAATAAAGTGCTGGTAATATACCCAATTTCCGAGTATCAATCATATGGCATAGTGAGTATCATTCTGCAATAGGTAGGGTGAATGAGAAACAGCTTCCCTTTCCCAGCTCGCTCTGGACTGTGATTATTCCACCGTGAGCTTCCACCAGCCGCCTGGCTATAGTTAGTCCCAGACCGCTGCCACCTGTAGCTCTGGCACGGGACCTGTCTACTCTGTAGAAGCGTTCGAAGATATTGGGCAAATCCTGAGCAGGTATCCCTTCGCCGGTATCAGACACGCTAATCTCTACCCAGCTACCTTGTTTTGCAGCAGCCACAGTAATGGTGCCTCCTCTACCAGTGTGTGCCACCGCATTTTCCAGAAGGTTATGTATCACTTGGTTTACACGTTGCCAGTCAATGGTCACTAATGGCAGATTATCAGGCAGATCAAGGGACAAAGATATTTCCTTTGTTTTCAGTTGGGACTGCCAGGGAATGACTGTTTGCCTAACTAATTCAATGACATCTTCTGCTTGATAAACAAGTTTTAGTTCGCCGGCTTCAGCCAGACTTAGCTCTTGCAGTTCATTAATCAGTCGTGAAAGCAACGCTGCCTCTTCATTGAGAGAGTGAATAGTGGCAGCATCTGGCTTCATCACCTGATCGCCAATTGCCTCCAGATAACCCCGAATATTAGAGAGAGGAGTCCTTAACTCATGGGCAACATCAGCAATTAGATTCCGGCGTAACTGTTCGTTGTTCTCCAGGTCAGCGGCCATAGTATTAAAGGCTTGAGCCAGTGCCGCAACTTCACCTTCGCCCCGTACTTGAACCCTCTGGGACAAATCTCCCCGGCCGAATTGTCTGGCAGCTCTGGAAAGTATGTCGATGGGTGATGTTACTCTTCGCGACAGGAATAGAATCAATATCAAAGAGATGATGATTGCCAACGATCCCCCCACCAGAAGGAAGTAGCTTGTTGATGCTGAGAGTTTTCGAAACGTGTCATAGGGTTCTGCCGTTAGGTCAGGGATGATATAGACTTCTCCCAACAAGTCTTGTGCCTCAGTTAGGTGGAGAGGAGTAACCGACGAATTAGTGTAATTCACCATTCCCAAGAGTTCTTCTTTTGAATCACCTATAACTGTTCCGTTGTTGGCTACTAATATGATATGTGTCGCGGACAAACGTGCTGTCTGAGTAACTACAGGCTGGACATTCTCCCAGCTACGGTTCTGGCTCCAATAATGTACATATAAACTAGATCGTACTTGGTTGGCTCGGTATTGCGCAGTTTGCTGCTGGTAACGTTCAATTTCAGCATCAGTGCTCTGACTGACAAAGACATATATAGTACCGACAGTTACTAGTATAATCACTGCGAAAGTCAATGAGAGACGAAACCACAAACGATGTACCACTATGCCCCTCCGATAAACTTGTAACCAACCCCATATACCGTTTTTATATACCTCGGGTGGCTGGGATCCCGCTCCACCTTTCGGCGTAAGTTAAGTATGTGAACATCAATGGTGCGGTCGAAACCTTCAAAATCATAGCCCAAGGCTTCTTCAATAAGGTCCGTCCGACTGAAGACTCTGCCTGGCTCTTTGGCTAGAACCCCCAGCAATTTGAATTCAACACTGGTTAAATCCAGCAATTCGCCGGCGAGCCAAGCCTCGTGTTTTGCGAAATTCATACTGAGTTCACCAATCTCAAGCTCCTCCGGGCCACGCTCTCTAGGAAGACGTCTCAGCACTGCCTGCACTCGAGCCGCTAATTCCTTCGGACTGAAAGGCTTGGTCACATAGTCATCAGCCCCTAAACCCAGACCTGTTAGTTTATCTTGGTCAGTAGACCTAGCTGTAAGCATGATTATCGGTACATCAGACTCTTGTCTGAGAACACGACAGACTTCAAATCCATCCATATCCGGCAGCATGAGGTCAAGAACAATAAGGTCGGGGTGACTTTCTCTAGCCAAGCGTAGCGCTTCAATGCCATCATAAGCTGTTAAAACCCCGTAGCCATCCCTCGTTAAGTAGAGCTTGACTAAATCTACAGTCTTTATATCATCATCAACTATTAAAACATTCTTGTCTGCCATCCTCATTCTCCTAGCGCTTCTTATTACTTTTCACAATTGTACAACATAAATGTTAAGAAATTAATATGGATGACTTTGTTCACGCAAATTCTTCCCAATAAATTCTCGAACTACGCCTTGATTACGTCTATGAAATCTTTGTTGATTAATAAGTCATATTTTTGTCCTATCGTAACTTTTTCAGATTGACATGATTGTATGACCGAACTATAATCATCTCTGGAACGAGATATAAAACATGGAAATAAAATCACCTACGGATCCTGACCATAAACGGCTACAAACTCCAATTTTCGTTCGATGGTGGTGGGGCTTGCTTTAATTTAGGTCTTAATTGAGATAAGATGCCCCACGTCCCACCGGATGTGGGGCTTTTGTTATCGTTACATGACCCGATATTTCTCGGGAGGTTGCATTGGAAGTTCTGAATGAAGATACATTCAAGGAGTTGCTGGAAAACAAGCAATATAGGGCCTTGCGACAGAGGCTATTGGATTTGCAGCCCACATATATTGCCGACCTTCTCTACAGCATACCGGTAAACGAAGCAGTGGTAGCCTTTCGCCTCCTCCCAAAGGGTCTCGCAATTTCTGTTTTCGATGATATGGACGGAGCATCTCAAAACGAGCTACTTGAAGCGTTCAGTGATCAGACAGCGAGGAATTTCCTCGAATCAATGCCACCCGACGATCGGGCAGAATTACTGGACGAGGTACCAGCCACGGTAGCCCGCAGACTGTTACAGATACTGTCACCTGATCAGCGCCGTGTCACCCTTCAGTTGCTAGGCTATGAAGAAGAAACGGCCGGACGCGAGATGACTCCATTATTTGTAGACCTGCACAGCGATATGACTGTAGCGCAGGCTCTGGAAAGAGTCCGGCGGCTGGCCATTACACGAGAAACTGTTTACCAGTGCTACGTTATGGATCGCCGCCGCTATCTTATAGGGACTGTTTCGTTGAAAGATCTGGTCATCGCTGATCCGGATGCCAGGGTAAGTGATATCATGAAACCAGACCCGTACTTTGTCTCTACCTATACTGACAGAGAGGAAGTGGCCAAGGAACTTCGAGAGCATGACCTGCTGGCAATTCCCGTGGTGGATGCGGAACAACGTCTCGTCGGTACCATTACCTATGATGATGTGGTAGACATCATGGAACGAGAGGCCACTGAAGATATCTATCGCTTTGGTGCTGTCCCGGGTACTGAACGAGGTTACTTCGCCAGCCGTATTCTCAGTGTCGTCCGGCGTCGGACGCCATGGCTATTCTTGCTTATCG
>JAZFXR010000046.1:0-8364 GCA_036448835.1 Dehalococcoidia bacterium
GGCGCAATTATCGCCGGACCGGGCCAATGCGATATCAGCCATGATGTCAACCTGGAAATCCCTGGGGTAATTGGCATTCCTGAAGTGGTACCCCGGCTTATTAGCGCCAGCAATGAAGTTGGGGCCCGGAGTTATGGAATCATCGGCTGCAATTTTGATTCCTTTGACACCTATGGGTGACGCAAAACCAGGCACGAGTCCAGCTTCATCTACCTCAACTTCCGTGGCCAGGCGGATCTCAGAGCACTTCAAGGCATTTCTTAACTTTGTTTCATTGACTTCCAGATCGCCCCGAATCACAACGAATATAAATTCTCCGTCGGCAAAATAAAACACTGCCTTAAGAGTTTGACTTGCCGGCACGCCAATAAAATCAGCTACTTCCTCTATGGTTTTCATCTCCGGTGTAGCTATCTCTTCTAAGGGCAGGAGATTCTTCGCTTCCCCTTCGCTGCTCTCAGAGTTTCGGCTTCTAGAAGCGGCAGGTTCGATGGTTTTGGTAAATCGAGCCTTCTCAACATTGGCGGCGTATCCACAGTTGGAGCAGTAAATGACCTGGTCTTCACCGTCTTCAGTGAGAATCACGAACTCGTGAGAGTCCTTGCCTCCTATGGCACCGCTATCAGCCTCTACCATCAATGCAGGCAGGTGGAGGCGAGCATAGATATTCCTGTAAGCTTGACAAATCTTCTGATAACTCTCATCCAGGCCGGCTGCATCGACATCAAGGCTGTAAAGGTCTTTCATGATAAACTCGCGAACTCTCAATAAACCACCGCGGGGTCGAGGCTCATCGCGAAGTTTGGTTTGTATTTGATAGGGCAGGAGAGGAAGGTCCCGATAGCTTTGAACATAGCGGTGTGCAAGGTTGGCGATGACTTCCTCGTGAGTAGGCCCCAGCGCCAGCGCGTGTTCCTTGCGGTCGGTTAAGGTGAAGAGAGACTTGCCGAAGGATACGTCCCTGCCTGATTGCTGCCAAAATTCAAGAGGCTGCAATACGGGCAGCATCACTTCCTGCCCGCCGGCCTTGTCCATTTCGTCCCTGATTATGTTCTCTATCTTTCTAAGTACTCGCCATCCCAAAGGCAGATAAGAATAGACTCCGGCGGCTTCCTGGGCAACCATGCCTGCCCTGAGCAGTAGCTGATGGCTTACACTTTCTGCTTCAGCAGGAGCCTGTCGTAATGTCTTGCCAAAAAGCCTGGAAACACGCATTTCTCTTACCTTTACTCTGATTCTCTACTATCGAGAGAGTTTATTTCTGCCATTATGGCTTCAAGGAACCCATCCTCGCTCGCTGTGCTCACCACCTCCCCTTTTCTAAATATAGCACCTTTACTCTTGCCACAGGCAATACCCACGTCGGCGTCCTTAGCCTCACCAGGGCCATTGACTACGCAGCCCATGACTGCAACCTTAATAGGTTTACTTATTTTTTCCAGGCGCTTGCTTACTGCCTCGGCCAGGGCAATGATATCAACTTCAGCCCGGCCACAGGAAGGGCAACTCACCAGGGTTGGGCCCCGCTCGCGAAGCCCCAGGCTTTTAAGAATTTCGTAAGCTACGAGAACCTCCTCTCGGGGATGTGCACTGAGTGAAACACGTATGGTATCGCCAATCCCCTGATGAAGAAGTATACCAATACCTACGGCGCTGCGTATGGCTCCCTTTCGGGGAAGCCCGGCCTCAGTTACGCCTAGATGTAGTGGATAAGGCATTTTATCGGCAATCATTTGATAAGCCTGGATGGTGGTAAGAACATCGAAGGCTTTAAGGGAGACTTTGATTAAATCGAAATCCAGACTTTCCATAAGCCATATCTGTTCTAGTGCCATATTGACCATTCGTTCGGCTAGTGGAGCATCAGGTTGGAAATCGGCCGGTAAACTGCCAGCATTTACCCCAATACGGATAGGCACCTTTTTTTCTTTAGCAGTAGCTACTACAACAGTAATCTGTTCTCTGCCTCCTATGTTGCCGGGATTGAGGCGGAGTCCATCAACACCGACTTGCAGTACCGCCAAAGCCAAGCGGTAGTCAAAGTGTATATCAGCAATAATAGGCAGTGAAACGCTCCTTTTTATAGATGCCAAGCTTTCTGCAGCTTCCTTGTCTGGGACTGCCACCCGCACTATTTCACAGCCACAATCCTGCAACTCCTTAATCTGGGTTATAGTAGCAGGAATATCACGGGTATCGGTCTTGGTCATGGACTGCACCACGATGGGGGCGTCGCTGCCGATGGCTACCTGGCCAATTTTCAATTGTTTGCAGGTGCGACGTGTCATATTCCAAAACCCCTTGGTATACGCCAGATATCTATGACGGTTATTAGAATCACAAGTGCAATCAAAAAGGTGGTACCGATAGTATAAACCAGGCGCACCGTTCGAGGGGAAAGCCGTTTCCCGCGTCTGCATCCTTCGATGAATGCTACCAGCATACCTCCTCCATCCAAAGGCGGAATGGGGAAGAGATTAAATATGCCGATACCCAGGCTAATCATACCGGCCATAAATAGCATGCTGCTGAAGCCGGAGGAGCGCACTATCTCCACTGTTAACTGACCGGCACCTATTGGCCCTACCAGTGCTGTATCGGGAGATTCTATAATTTGAGGAATAGCCTCTATTATGAGCACAGGCATAAAAATGATATCCCTGGCTCCTAAATAAATTGCCCTCCAGACAGGAAGCCGCTCTTGTTCCATATGTACCCCTTGCACCCACTGCAAATCCACGCCTGGCAGGGTTTGATAGCCGACATTGGTCAATGTGAGGGAAGTCTCTTCTCCGTCTCGGAGTAAAACCAGCTTTATTTCTCCGTCCTCCTCAACGGACAGCAAGGCCTTAGATATACTCTCGTCATTGTATATGAGTTGTCCGTTGATGGTCAGGATGGTATCGCCAGCTCTGATGCCAGCTTCATAAGCCGGCGATCCTTCATCCACCTGGCTCACTATATCCCACCAAGGCCAGACGCCTATTTTTAACAATTGTGATTCTGCGTCAAGCTCCGGCTTCAAGATTTCTTTATTCACTTGCCCGTTGCTCAGCAGAAGCAGAGTTATTTCTGCTCCTTCTTCGACAGAATTTACCATGTTCTGCACGTCTGCCCGCCTACGAACAGGTTGTCCCTCTATCTCCAGAATTATGTCCCCGGGCTCGATGCCTGCTTCATCCGCGGGGGAATTCTCCACTACAGAATGAACCATGAGGCCGTCGCCGGCAATGACGGAATACGGTAGTGCAATGAAAGCACTGAGGAGAATAAAGGCCAGGAAGATATTGACCAGCGGACCGGCAGCGTATATCCCTAACCTCGTCCAGGGTCTTTTGCCAGCCAGGCTCCGGGGTACTGTGGGATCATTTTCTCCAGCAGCCTTAACAAATGCTCCGATAGGTATGGCATTAAGTGAGTATATTGTCTCGCCTCGCTTAATACCGAAAAGTCGTGGGGGCATGCCCAGACCGAACTCTTCCACTTTCACCCCGGCACGCTTACTAGCAATGAAGTGACCCAATTCGTGAAGACACATTGCCACGAATAGAGCTACTATGAAAAGGATAATGATTATAGCAATGTTCATCTCTTATCTTTCTATCTCGAGATTGCTACTTCGCTCACGCTTCTTGCAGTTATCACCGGAAAGCTTTATAGCACATTCTCTTGCCCAGGCATCGGCAGACAGTATTTCCTCTAGAGATGGCTGGCGGATAATATGATGTTGCTCAAGCGTCTTTTGCACAATTTTGGCTATATCGGTAAAACCTATTCTATGGTTAAGAAAAAGCTCCACAGCTACCTCGTCTGCGGCGCAAAGCACTGCTGGATAAGTTCCTCCTGATTTGCCAGCATCTATTGCTAGTTTGAGACAGGGGAATCTATCATAATCTGCGGGCTCAAAGTTTAGAGAGTCGATTTTGTTCCAATCAACTCGGGGTAGTTCTGAATTAGACCACCTTTGAGGATAAGAAAGTGCATATTGAATGGGCATTCTCATATCAGGCCGGCTAAGCTGAGCTTTCAGGGAACCATCCATAAACTCCACCATGGAATGAATGATAGCCTGGGGATGCATTAGTATCTCAATACTATCAAAGGGGAAAGAGAAAAGCCAATGAGCTTCGATGACCTCTAATCCTTTATTCATAAGGGTTGCTGAATCTATGGTTACCTTTCTCCCCATCTTCCATACGGGGTGTTGAAGAGCTTGCTCTGGAGTTACCTCAGCCAATTGTGACTGTGAATAGCGATAAAAGGGCCCACCGGAGGCGGTGAGAAAAAGCCTGCGCGGTTTATTGTCTTCACCATGCAAGCATTGCCAGATGGCGCTATGCTCACTATCAATAGGCAAGATTTGAGCTTTGTGGAGGCTGGCTTCACTAACGATGATTTCACCAGCCATCACCAATACTTCCTTGCTAGCCAAAGCGACTGTCTTGCCCGCCTGTATGGCTGCCAGAGTGGGGGTTAGTCCTGCATTACCTGCAGTGGCTATAATAACGGAATCGACCTCGGGATGACTGGCTATTTCTTCTGCGGACAAAAATTCCCCGCCGTAACTAGTTTCAGGTTTAACAGAGGAATAAAACATCTTGGGCTGAAATTCACTAATTTGCCTCTCCAGGAGCTCAAGATTTGTATTCCCTGTCAGAGCTACTACTTTTAATTTGTTAGGCAGGGCGCGGATTACGTCCAGAGCTTGCTGTCCTATGGAGCCTGTCGAGCCCAGGATAGCTATCTTTTTTACACGACCCATATTACATAATAGTATACCACTGCCCCGACGAATATGAGGCTATCGAAGCGATCGAGGATACCACCATGTCCCGGCAGTAGATTACCTGATTCCTTCACTCCCATATTACGCTTGAGCAGGGATTCAACTAAATCGCCGAGTTGAGCAAATAAGCCGATGAGAAATCCAATGAGTATAATCTGCCAGTACAAAAAATTAAAAGGAGAAATAAGGTTAAGAACCGTCGCTATTACCATAGCGCCCAGGATGGCGCATACTAAGCCTCCTATCGCTCCTTCCCAAGTTTTAGCTTCGCTTATGGTAGGAGCCAGTTTATGTTTACCGATTGCCCTCCCAATAAAAAAAGCACCTGTATCGCTAGCAAATGTAGTCAATATCGCTAGATAAACCCAACTTCTGCCGTCCTCTAAACCCCGCAGATTTAGCCAGTAGCTGAGCATCCATCCCACATAGAGAGCACCGACAATTGTCCACGCCCATTTATGGAATGCCTTTTCTCTTGAAGGGCGGAACATTAGCCAGGTCAAAGAAATCAACATAGTTGCAGTAATAACTATGGGTAAGATCTCAGGGCTCCTGTAATGAGGGCTTAAGACGAGTGACAGCGAGCATAATAATCCCAAATAAAGCAAGGGTTCCCGCCTGTCAAAATTAGCTATGTGGTAGAACTCGTAAGTACCGGCCAAAGCTGCCATGGCTATCAAAAGACTGAACCAGGGCGAGGGGTCACCAAACCAGATGGCGAGAATGACGAGGGGCACGCCCACAGCGCCAGTAATAACTCGGTGCTTGAGCATAGCTCTATTTTAACAGTTTTGAGCGGCTATAGGCTTGCTAGTATCTGGTTTCATAGGTGAATCAAACCAACGTAATGACTGACATTTTTGCCGTGAGCGGCAGTGAGGGATTCAAGTCAGAGTGACAAATAAAGAAAGGCTAACAGATGGCAATCCACTCCTGACAAATATCCCTAATATGTGATGCGGGCTCTTCTACCCGAAACTGGAGCGTCGAATTATATTTCCTGTATTTCATTTTCCTTGCTCTGTCCCAATTCACTTACCTTGTCTATGCAAACTTCTGTAAACTGGTCGATTTTCTTAGCATTGCTTTTAAGTTCATCTTCCGATATTTCTTTATTCTTCTCCCACTCTCTGAGCTTCTCAATGCCATCTCTCCTTATATTGCGTATGGCAATCCGACGCTCCTCCACCTTCCTAGATACCAGCTTGACGAGTTCCTTACGCCGCTCTTCACTAAGAGGTGGGATGACCACCCGGATTATATTACCATCATTTGCAGGGTTAAGGCCGATGTTGGCTGTCAGGATGGCTTTTTCAATGTCACGTAATGATGTGCGGTCCCAGGGTTGTACAATGATTAAATTAGCCTCAGGTATAGAGATCGTAGCAAGTTGGTGAAGTGGGATAGATGCGCCCTGATAGTCAACCATGATGTTATCAAGCAAAGCAGGAGTAGCACGTCCGGCCCGGATGGTAGCCAATTCCCTGGCTAAGCCATCTATGCCCTTCTGCATTCTGGAGTTCAGTTCGGTGAACAGTTCATCCAACATGGCTTAGTGATCGCCACCAAGCTCGAATCTAGCGAATCTGCGAACTTTTATGTTTTCCCCTACTTTTGTAATCGTTTCACTAATAACTTCTTGCACAGTCTTTTCAGGTTCTTTAATGAAGGGCTGGCTAAGAAGGCAAGCTGTTTGGGGGTCTGTTTCTGCCTCTGGCGGCATCTCTTCGCTAGCGAGAAACTGTGGGGAAGCAGCAGCTATCTGCATAGCTAAGTCGTGAGCAAGTTCTTTAAATTCATGGGTGCGAGCCACAAAATCAGTTTCGCAATTTAACTCCACTAATGCTCCTATGCGTTTAGTATGATGAATATAAGCTTCGATTACACCTTCGGTTGTGACTAAATCCTTCTTCTCTTCGGCAATAGCTGCCCCACGCTCTTTCAAGAATTCGATTGCCTTTTCTATATCACCCCCTACCTCTAGCAGAGCCTTATTACAGTCACCTATACCCGCATTAGTCTTGCTTCTTAACTCCTTTACTACTTCAACAGGTATTTTCATGTAGATGCAATTTCTCCTTCCGGCCCCTTTGGTTTCTCTGGTTCACTTGGTTCCCCCGGTTCAAACGTATAAGAACCTAGAATTTCAATGGCTTCTTCGCGCCCTTCTCCAGCAGCTAATTTGGTGACCCCCACCTCTCCGGAAAATGCTTCAGCTTTGCCTTCAACTATGGCATCAGCTATTTTACTGCAAATTAACCTAATTGTCTTAACAGCATCATCATTAGCAGGAATGGGATAATCGATGCCATCAGGATTACAATTCGTATCTGCAATTGCAGTCACGGGTATGCCCAGTTTTTTGGCTTCAGCAAAGGCAATCTTATCTTTAATAGGGTCGGTGATGAAGAGGGCTCTAGGAAGGGTAGTCATTTCCTTGAATCCCCCCATTTGAGTATTCAGGTGGAATATTTCCTTTTCTATCTTCACCCGTTCTTTTTTGGGCAAAGAATCAAGCTCACCTTTGTCTCTTCTATTCTCTAAGCGAACTAAGTGGTCGATCCGGGCTTGTATGACGGTGAAGTTAGTTAACATACCGCCTAGCCATCTTTGATTAACATAGCTCATACCGCACCTCGCAGCCTCTTCTTCTACGGTCTGCTGCGCCTGTTTCTTAGTGCCGACAAAAAGAATGCTTTGGCCCCGAGCTGACAAATCTTGGACAAAGGCACAAGCTTTTTCTAGCATAGTAACTGTCTGCTCTAAATCGATGATGTGGATACCATTGCGCTCGGTAAAAACATATTTTTTCGCTTTGGGATGCCAATAGCTTGTATGGTGACCAAAGTGAGCACCTGCCTCCAGCAACTGTTTCAATAAAGCATTGTCTATCATGATTACAATTTCAAATGATGTTAATCAGTAAAACAGTATAATGTAGCATGACTGGTTTGGATAATGCAACTATAGCTTGTCTCCAAGCGTCTCTTAGTTGACAGAGAATTTCCCCTTATCTATACTATTGAGCCGAAATTGTAGCTAGAAGTTGCCCGAGTAGCTCAATGGAAGAGCAACCGACTTGTAATCGGTAGGTTAGTGGGTTCGAATCCCCTCTCGGGCTGGGTTTTTCAGATAGTCTATGATAAGATTATAGCAGGGAGGGGTGCCGGAGTGGTTAATCGGAGCAGACTGTAAATCTGCCGCCCTGACGGGCTACGTGGGTTCAAATCCTACCCCCTCCACCATAGAGTACGGCAAGGCCACAGAGCTCACCAGGTAGAGCGGGTTGTTGATAAGAGCAGGGTATAACCACCATCAAATGCACCATAGTCTAGCTTCACACCCTTGCTAGTAATTCGTTCCTACACTTTTCTATCTTCAGTCGTTCCAACAACCTTACCAGTCTCAATAGCTGATATAATCTGTTCTCGAAGTTCACCAACTGCACCAGGAGTGTGCGGAAGCATTATTGTGTTAGTCCGAGAATTCTTCCCAACATCAGTAATCATGTCATAATACTGCGTCATAAGAACCAATGTCATTACACCCTCTGCATTAACCCCAAGTGCATCACTGGC
>JAZFXR010000047.1:0-11214 GCA_036448835.1 Dehalococcoidia bacterium
AAGGTCCAGGAGAAGGTTTCCGGGACTTCATCATTACACATGAAGAGAAAAAGGGATTTCCGGGCTTAATAAATCTAATCGGGATAGAATCCCCAGGGCTAACTGCTGCTCCTGCCATTGCCAGATATGTGGGTAGAATGGTGTATGAGTTTTTCGGCTGAGGTCATTAATGGTGAGGCGGGGGTTATAAAGCCGCCGCAGAGTCTTAGGTGTATATATTCATTAGGATTTCGACATATACGGTCTAAAAAACTGGTATTTGATTTTTTAGGAGGAAGCCCTCCAATTATCTTAGTTGACATAATACTGTTGATGTGAAACTTTATCCATGCTTGCTTCTGCTATGGTAAGCTTTGTGAACCTCTTTCAAATGCCTGTTAGTGACGTGGGTGTAAACCTGGGTTGTCCTGATACTTTCATGCCCCAGCATTTCCTGGACAGAACGTATGTCAGCGCCACTTATCAACAAGTCGGTGGCAAAGGAGTGCCTAAGTGTGTGAGGGGTCGCTTCGATCGGCAAGCCGGCTCTTTTTGCATACTTGGCAACAATTCTTTGGATAGACCTTGCTGTTAACCGCATTCCTTCACCATTATTCCGGATGTCTACCTTACCGTTATGGCGTATAAACAGGGGCTTGAAGTTGTCCTGGCGCGACCGTAAGTAGCGTTCAATCCACTCCGCGGCTGTATCCGATAAAAAAACTACCCGTAGCTTGTTCCCTTTGCCTTTGATGCCAAATTCCTTGCGCTCTAGGTCTATTTGATCACGATTCAAACTAACTAATTCGGATACTCTCAGTCCAGTGCTGAATAAGGTCTCCAGAATTGTCCTGTCCCTGAGCCCTGCATTAGTTGCTATTTTGGGGCTGTTTAGAAGTCTATCTAGCTGCTGCATGTTTAAAAAAGTAATGGAACGGGCGCTCTGTTTAGGCAGGTCTATCTTGTCAGGAGATAGAGTGGGTATATCGCGCTGAACTAGTAGATACCGCAGAAAAGCCCTCAATGCAACGATGTGGTAGCTCTGGGTGATACGCCCCAGTGGTAAACCATTGCGGGCACGTAAATGTGCCAAATGTAACCTGTACCTTCTAACAATTCCCAGGTTTATGTCTTCCGGTTTTGTGGCAGGGGAATTCTCTGTAACCCAATTGTAGAAACGCTTCAAATAATGTTTATACTCGCGAATGGTAAGAGGAGAGCAGCCTTTCTCGATTTCCAGGTACTCTAGAAATTCAGCGATCAATGGTTTCAGGGTCATAGTTAACTCTTATGTACTTTCACTTACTTAATGTCGCAAAAGGGACAGTTTGCGACATTAACTCATGTTAACGCTTCTCGCCTTTTCTTGTCAAGCGCCTGATTTCACATGCTGTCTGTTATGTTCAGGGTGAACTAACACTTTCTACGATCATAAAGGTCGCCACTAAGTTGCTGGAATCTAAAAAGCTGAGGCTTGCGACTCTCCCCGACGGCCCGGCGCGAAAACGTCAACCGACCTGGCTCTTAAAAGGCAGGGTATATGGAAAGATACCCCCCTACCTTTCTCATGCCCATAAAATCGCCTCTCAGAGCGAGTTTTAGACATGACCAGTCCCAGGCATCTCCTTGAAGCTGGCGGGCTCAATGGATTACAATCAGGACATGGCAAGCGGGCTAACTAAACAAAACATTGCCAAATTATTAACTGAACTCCCTGACGGAGTCGAGGTGGTGGCAGCAGCGAAAACAAGGACACCTGGGGAAGTCCTGGAAGCTGTTCAGGCGGGAATACAAATCATTGGAGAAAATTATGTCAAGGAAGCAAAGGAAGCATATGAACTGGTGGGAAGGAGAGCGCAATGGCACTTCATTGGGACCTTACAAAAGCATAATATCAGGAGAAAGGCGCTGGAAATATTCGACATGGTGGAAAGTGTCGATTCTTTAGAAATAGCCGGGGAAATTGATAGAAAGTGCGCTCAAATTGGTAAGATGATGCCAATATTGATTGAGGTAAACAGTGGCAGAGAGCCCCAGAAATCAGGAGTGCTCCCGGAGGGTGTGGAGCAATTGGTAAGACAGATATCCAGTTTTAGATATATCAAGGTTATGGGTCTTATGACAATGGGGCCCGGTTTTGGAAATCCTGAGGACTCCAGGCCTTATTTTGTGGAGACAAGAGAAGTATTTGAGAAAATTAAGGAGTTGAAGCTGCCCAATGTGGAGATGAGATATCTTTCCATGGGCATGACTAATTCTTATAAAGTTGCCCTGGAAGAAGGGGCAAATATAATCAGAATAGGCACTAAGATATTTGGCGAGAGAGTTGATTCTTCATAGTTCGATTACGAGCCCAGCCCCGCATCCCGAAGTTCTATCCTTAAATAAATCGATTATCTCTTGCTTGTACGTAGTGCAATGACAGGGGCAGATCAATGACAAGCCGCGGAAAGCCTCAAGATTATGAAACCCGTGGAATCCACCGGCAATGCCATAGAGTCCCCCAAACTCTGCAGCAGTGGCCAGAATTCTTTCTATCCCGGGGTGAGCACAAGCTGTAAGCACAAATATCCCCTTACCGGTTTTGAGGGCCAGGGATTGCTCCACTCCTTCAATTTCACCTGTCGAGTAGACGTTTTCATGAATTCGGGCGGGATCCTTGACCGCGGTTACCTGTCTTCCTGGAAATGCTTTCTTAAAGGAACCTGGTAGGTAGAGTTCAGCAATCCTATTTATTGCGAGAATTTCAGAGAGTCCGCCAGTATGGTCGCCATGGGCATGTGAGATTACGATCGTACTTATGTCCTGTGGGTCAATATTAAGCTCTCTCATATTATGCAGCAATGCAGGACCATCGGCGCCTGTATCAAATAAGAGTGGTGGCATTCCTGCATCTTCAATAAGGGCAGAAAATCCATGACCTTGTTTTAGCCCCACTTTTCTTGCTTCATTGTCGTAAACAACTGTAATTCTCATTTTCTAATAAGAGACTGACCCCTAAAGATGATGAGTTATCTTATTTAATAGCTCTTCCATCCCCCATCCTTTGGCAGCAGAGACGAGAACAATGTCCTCGTTCGGCAACGAAATTCCTCCCTCGAAGTGAGGGATGGTAGTCAAAGAGGCCAACTCCAGTTCACTGTTTAAGGCCAGGTCTAGCTTGTTGAACACGGTAAACCTTGGTTTGTTTTCCAGGTTCAGGTCGCTGAGTATCTTTTCTACTGTGGAGCACTGATTAGCAGCATTCATGTGTGTTATGTCAACTACATGGAGGAGTAAGTCAGCCTCATCCAGTTCCTCTAAAGTGGCTCGAAATGCGGCAATTATTGAAGGCGGAAGTTTGTTAATAAAGCCGACGGTATCGGTGACTAGAAATTGTTTTCTGTTGGGTAGAGTTAGTCGACGAGTCACAGGGTCCAAAGTAGAAAAGAGCTTATCTTCCACATCTACACTGGCTTTGCTTAAGGTGTTAAACAAAGTGCTCTTACCAGCATTAGTATAACCCACGAGAGCTACGATAGGTGTGCCGGTTTCCTTACGACGACTCCTGTAAAGTGCTCGGTGCTTCCTGACACTTTCTATTTTATGCTGAAGGAGATTGATTCGCTTATGGATAAGGCGGCGATCGGTTTCCAATTGTGCCTCGCCGGGACCTCTGGTGCCAATGCCACCACCCAGCCGCTCTAGATGTTGCCACTGTCCAGCAAGCCGGGGCAGGAGATACTGGTGTTGGGCTAATTCAACCTGGAGTTTTCCTTCATGCGTTCGGGCTTTTCGAGCGAATATGTGTAGAATCAGAGCGCTGCGGTCAATTACTTTGACTTCTAACTTATCTTCCAGATTCCTCTGCTGCCTCGGCGACAGCTCATCATCGAAGATTACCGTATCGTAAGGAGTTTGCTCTTTAAGGGCAATTAGCTCCTCAATCTTGCCCTTACCTATATAATAAGCGGGCGAGGGCACGTCCAGGTTTTGAGTTAACGTACCTGCTACATGGCCGCCCGCTGTTTTAGTCAGGTAGGATAGCTCTCGTAAGGAATCTTTAACTGACCAGGTCTTATTGTCGAAGGTCTTGCTTCCCACCCCGACGAGGAATGCTCGTTCTGCTTTGGCTCCAGTAGTAAATAATTTCTGCTTTATCCTCTCCTCCTGTGCCAGGCCAATAGACGACACACTCCCCTTTCCAGGCGGTCATCGGAAATCGTCAGGGAAAATCTGATGTAACCCTCTCCCTCCTTCCCGTAGCCAATTCCCGGGGTTACTGCTATCCCGGCTTCGTCCAGTAATTTTTTGGTAAACTCTATAGATGTATATCCCTGGGGAATCTTAGCCCAGATATAAAAGGTTGCCTCGGGTGTTCTTGCCTTCAGCCCTATCTCATTAATGACCTTCAGCAACTTATCTCGCCGCCGTTGAAGAACGGCATTATGCTCAGCGATGTGTTCTCGGGAGCCGCGCAGAGCCTCTACAGCGGCATATTGAATTGCCTGTGGAATGCCTGAATCCAGATTGGACTTAACCTTAAATAAGGCATTCACCATGTCAGCATTACCTACCATCATGCCTATTCTCCATCCTGTCATGTGATATGTTTTGGACAAGGAATGGAATTCCACACCTCTTTTCTTTGCCCCAGGTATCTGCATGAAACTCGGCGGTGTGTAGCCATTAAAGGCAATTTCCGTATAAGGAGCGTCATGGCAGATTACTAAGTCATGCTGCTGTGCGAAATGAACTGCTTTCTCAAAGAAATCAGAGTTAGCTATAGCACCGGTGGGATTGTTGGGGTAGTTAAGCCACATAAGTTTAGCTCTATTGACTACCTCGGTCGGAATGACTTCAAAATCAGGCAGAAAATCGTTTTCTTCCTTCAAAGGCATGAAGTAAGGTTCCCCGCCCGCTAATACGGTGCCCAGAGAATATGGCGGATAGCTAGGGTCAGGCACCAAAGCCAAGTCACCAGGCTCAATAAAGCATAAAGCCATATGTCCGATCCCCTCCTTGGAGCCAATAAGAGGCAAAACCTCTTCAGATGGATTCAACGTAACTCCAAAACGTTTCTCATACCACTCAGCAATGGCCTGACACAATTCGGGCAAGCCGGCGGTTTCGGGGTAACGATGGTTTGCAGGATTATGTGCTGCCTGGCACAGACGTTCGACGATGTGAGACGGCGTCGGTAAATCAGGGTCGCCCATAGCAAAACTGATTACTTCCTCTCCCCTCGCTCGAAGCTCGGCGATCCTCTGATTTATTTCTACGAAAAGATACGGAGGTAATCTATGAAGCCTTTTGGCTAATTCCATCAGTTTACTACTCCAAGCCATTCACCAGTAAAGACTTCCTCAACTGGACCGGTAAGTAATACGTCCCCTAACCTGTCCCAGTATACAGTCAAAGCCCCGCCTTTAAGCATTATGTCAACCTGAGGTTCTACGTAGTCCAGTAGTTGAGCGGCCACAGCTATGGCGCAGGCGCCACTACCACAGGCCAGAGTCTCTCCAACACCCCGCTCCCATACCCTGGCTTCTATCCTTCCCCTGCTCAGGATTCTGGCTACCTCAAAATTGGTCTTTTGGGGGAATATGGTATGCCCCTCTACTTTTGGCCCTATCTTGGCTAATTGGACATCAGCAGTTGGCTGAGATATAAAGCTGACGGCGTGTGGATTACCCATGGATAGAAGAGATAGACTCAATTGCTTTCCGTTTATCGCTAAAGGATAACCCAGTATTGGTATTATGTCAACTTCCACATCAACGGGAATCTGCTCTGGTTTGAATTGGGGCAGACCCATATTTACCTCGATACGGTTGACTTTGTCTCCTGACATATAAGCTTTAGCCTTCCTTACGCCTGACAAAGTATCTATGGTTAGAGAGTAATGGCCTTGCTCTATTCGCGATGGCATATCACGAATCAAGCCTTTATCGATAACATATCTGGCAAAACATCTTAACCCATTGCCGCAAACTTCAGCCTCAGAACCATCGGAGTTAAAAATACGCATCTTCAAATCAGCGATGGTGGAATCCTGTATCAATATCAGGCCGTCAGCTCCTATTCCAAAGTGACGGTCACATGTAGCTTGGGCCAGCTTCAACCACTCCCCTTCCATAGTTCTGCCGTCAATCAGAATGAAGTCATTACCCGTGGCCTGTAACTTGGAGAATCTCATGATATGAAGCTTTCTACGAGCCGTTTCACTTTGTTCAGAATGGTTAAGTTAACCCCGGCTTTTATCTTGCTAGTATTAAACCAGTGAATTCTGTTATCGCCAGGGCGAAACCAAGCGTACTGGTGACGAGCCAGCCGATGTGTTTCATATTTTATTCTATCAATGGCCTCGCGTAAAGTCACCTCGTTTCGAAGAAACTGGACTATCTGCCTGTAACCTATTCCCGACATAGAAGGCAAAGAAGGGCTATAACCTTTTTCCAATAATTGTTCCACCTCTTCGACCAACCCCCTTTGTATCATTCTGTCAACACGCCAATCAATCATTTCATATAATTCACTTCTCTCTTGAGTTAAGCCGATGAGTAGAATCGGGAAATCTGGCACTTCTTTACGCTGTAATTGGGAAGATGGCTGCCCTGTCGCATCATAGATTTCAAGGGCCCTTATAATGCGGCGGGTATTATTGGGATTGATCGTTTCTGCTGCCGTAGGGTCAATGTCCTGTAATTCCAGATAGAGCCTCTGGCTGCCTTCTTGCTCCGCCCTGGCTTCTAACTGGTCTCTTAGCTTTTGATTAGGCGGCACCTGCGGTATTTTCCATCCCTCTACTAATGACCACACATAAAGGCCACTGCCACCGACCATTAAAGGTAAGTTTTCTTTCTGCTGAATGGCTTTCAGTGCCTCATTGGCTAGCTGATGATATATAGCCAGGCTAAAATCTTGGTCAGGCTCGACTACATCGATGACATGGTGAGGGACCGACAACCTCTCAGCGGGCGTCGGCTTGTTAGTGCCAATATCCATATACCGGTAGATCTGACGGCTATCGGCGCTTATTATCTCCGCGGGGAAGTATTTAGTCAGGTGCAGAGCAAGCTCACTTTTCCCTACGGCGGTAGGACCAACGATAACAATCACTGACTTCCGACTACTTTGCTCTTCCCTTGATCTCAGCTGTTTGCTCAACGATACTCACAAATTCTTCAGGTTTGAGGCTGGCTCCGCCGACCAGGGCACCATCGATTTCTGAATGGGAAATAAACTCAGTGATGTTGGCACTGTTAACACTGCCGCCATACAGGATACGTAAACCCTGAACTTCGCTTTCATTCCATAGCGTAGCCAGAACGTCACGGACAAAATGAATAGTAGCTGCTGCCTGCTCGCCGCTTGCCGCCTTGCCTGTACCAATAGCCCAAACTGGCTCGTAGGCAATCACTAAATCAGAGACTGGCTCCAAACCCTTCAAAGCTCCCGTCACCTGCCTATTAATCACGTCCTCTGTCTTGCCAGCTTCCTTCTCCTCAAGCCTCTCTCCAACACATAAGATAGGCCTAAGCTTGTTTGCCAAAGCTGCCCTCATCTTCTTGTTAACTATTTCGTCATTTTCCCCAAAATACCATCTCCGCTCGGAATGTCCCAGTATGATGAATTCGCATAAATCGCTGAGCATTACCGGGGATATCTCACCGGTATAAGCCCCTTCTGTCTCAAAATACATATTTTGAGCACCTAGTTTAATAGACGAATTCTGGAGCATCATATTTATGGCAACTAAAGAGACGAATGGCGGGCAGAGTACCTTTTCCACTCCTTTTATCCTGTCCAGTTCATCTAGCATCTCGAGAACAAGCTTTTCAGCTTCAGTCGCCGTGGTATTCATTTTCCAGTTGGCAGCAACAAATGGACTTCGCATTTCATACCCTCCTTTTATTCCTTATCTAATAAAACCTTTACACCGGCCAAGGTAATGCCCTCCAAAAACTTCAGGCTGGCACCACCCCCTGTGGAAACGTGCGTCATCTTGTCAGCCAGTCCCATTTCTTGAACTACTTCAGCAGACGAGCCACCACCAATAATGGTAGTGGCATCAAGAGTAGACAGAAAATTGGCTATAGCCCTGGTCCCCTGAGCAAATTGAGGCATTTCATAGATCCCCATGGGCCCGTTCCACATGACAGTACGGCATTTTCTCAGCTCATTCTGAAAAAGCTCAATGGATTTGGGACCAATATCTACGATATGGCTATCAGCCGATATATTAGTTGTCGGTACTATTCTAGTTGAGGCTCCGGCTCTGATTTCTTTCGCCACAACCGCATCAATAGGAAGTAGAAATGGCACCCGCAACTCCTTGGCTTCCTGCAACAATTCCTTGGCCAGGCCCAACTTATCATTATCTATGAAAGAATCTCCTACTTCATATCCTTGTGTCTTTAAGAAAGTACTGGCTATACCGCCCCCAACGAACAATATGTCGACCTTCCTTAACATATTCTGTAACAGCTCTATCTTATCGTTCCCTTTAGCACCACCTATAAGGCAGGCCCAGGGTCGCTCGGGATCATGCAAGAGCTTTCCCATAACCTCTAGCTCTTTTTTCATCAAAAAACCGGCCACTGCTGGCAAGTATTTAGCTACACCTACAATAGAGGCATGATCCCGGTGAGCAGTGCTAAAAGCATCGTCAACGTAGATGTCAGCCAGACTGGCTAGTTTCTGGGTAAAGCCGGCATCATTCCCCTCCTCTTCAAGATGAAAGCGCAGATTTTCCAAAACCAGGATATCGCTCTCTTTGAGTTTCTTTACTTTTTTCCCCACCTCATGACCTATGCAATCGGAGGCCGTGCTGACAGGTAAACCAATAAGCTGTGACAATCTCTGTGCTATTGGCGCCATTCGTAAATTCTCGACTACTTTGCCTCCAGGGCGTCCTACGTGAGAGCAGATGATTACCTTAGCTTTATGGTCGACGAGATACTTGATAGTAGGTAGTGAAGCTCGGATACGGCTATCATCGCTAATATCCCCACTTTTTTTGGATATTGGAACATTGAAGTCTACTCTGAGTAGAACTCTTTTGCCTTTAACCTCTATATCTGCAACTGTCTTTTTCGGCATTTTCCCTCCTAGAAGTTGCGCTCCAGTAGAGAATTGGTAGTCTTCTTTAGTGGAGCTAGCCTTGATGAGTCAAGCCCGGTAGCCTCGAGGTGTGCCAAAGCTTTGTGATAGTATTGCTGAGACAAATTCTCAGCATAATTCCTGGCGCCTAAGTGGTCCAGAATCTCTTTAACCCCCGTGTTATCTTCGCCCTCAATAGATTTTTGTGCATAAAACCTCTTTAGTCTTTTTCTTTCGTTACCCTCACTATTTTGCAGTCCGTAAATCACGGGCAAAGTTTTCTTTCTTTGCGAGATATCGCTAATAGACTTACCAATTTCTTCTCTCGTTCCCCAGATTCCCAATACATCATCACAAATCTGATAGGCTATGCCCAATTCTTTGCCGAACATGTGAAAAAAGTCCACCAACTTGCTATCTGCGCTACTCAGGTATGCTCCCAAAGCAGTTGATACAGCAAACAGGGCTGCTGTTTTTTTAGCCGCCATGTCAAGATAATCCTCGATGGTTATGTCAAGACGGTTCTCATATTCTACATCTAAGTATTGCCCGTCACAAAGCTCTAAGCAAGCCAGGTTCAACATTCCGGTGGAACCAGCGATCTTTTCATCAATGATTCCGCTCTCTTTTAGCTTGAGTAACGCCACGTAAGCCAGAGCAAACATAGCGTCGCCGGCGTTTATCGCTTGAGCCTGGCCCCATAATTTCCACACAGTTGGCCGGTGATGACGCTCATCGCTAGCATCTTCGATATCGTCATGGATTAAAGAAAAATTGTGGATAAGCTCGATGGCTGCTGCGGCGGGCATTACCTGCGATGTATCACCCCCCACTGCCTGACAACTAAGAAGACAAAGGGTAGAGCGAACAAATTTGCCCGATTCTCTATTACAGGAATACCCATTCTCATCCTGCCAGCCCATGTGATATCGCAACATATCACACAGAACCGAAGGACAGCTATCGATAATCTCTTTTAACTCAACGCGCACTCTGTTGTGATAAGATGTGAGGGACTCAGGCAAGCTATATTCTATGCCCATGAACGCCACTCCATATTATCGGCTCAGGAAGCATCTTGTCAACAGGTAGCCAGAATATACAAGATAACTGCCAGTAGAAAGCTTGATAAAAGTCTATAAGCAGGCTATAATTGGCACTTCGACAGCAAGAGTGCTAATTATAGGAGGCACATAAATGAATTGCACTGTATGTGGGAGTCCATTGCTTTTCGACAGGGTCGTTTTCCATTGCTCCTGTGGTGCCTTTGTGCACGCCTACTGTTGGGACGGGCATGTATTGCAGGCCCATCAACCGTCCTTTGAGATAGGCAGCGTCAATTTGGATGACGAATTCATTCCAAGGGAGAGCAAAGTAGAGGAACAAGTGGCAATGGCACAAGCCTCGGAAAAACAAAGCCCCGAGGGGAAAAGCCCCGAGGAGCAAAGCCCAGAAGAACAGAACTTGGAGGAGCAGAACCCGGAGGAACAGAGTTCTGAAGAGCAAACAACGCCTCTTTTAGAATAAGGGAGGATATATGCCTACTTATCAATACCGATGCCTGAATTGTAACCAGGAATTTGAGCTTAAACAGAGCTTTAACGATAAACCGCTAGCTGATTGTCCTACCTGCCATGATGTTGCCCGTCGCATTTTCTGTCCTGTCCCCATCATATTTAACGGCCCGGGCTTCTATGTGACCGATTCCCGGGAGGAGAAGGGAAAGGGGTCTAGTCCTGCAGGGTCAGGGAAGAAGGATAACGGGGGTAGCAAGGCGTGAAATGTCTTGGCTGTGGCAGGGAAGCCAGGGTTCGCATTTATTATTGTGTCAAATGTGCTGTGTATGTGCACGAGAAATGCTGGCAGAAGCATGTAGCACAGGCTCACAGAGACTAGTCCGCCCTTCATTCTTATCATTCAAGCCTCATCATGCTATACTAAATTTGGTTGTCCCTGTAGCTCAGTTGGACAGAGCGGCTGCCTTCTAAGCAGCGGGTCGTGGGTTCGAATCCCTCCAGGGACGCCACTTCTTAAAGCCAAATAAGCGAGTTAAAGAGTGGCACGTGGAAAGTCAAGAATGAATGTAACTCACCTAAAAGTCACAAGCCTTGACGAGGCTTGGTGGCAGTGTATTAAGGAAGTTCTACTCAA
>JAZFXR010000048.1:0-3218 GCA_036448835.1 Dehalococcoidia bacterium
AGTTGTCCACTCATAGCTCAAATCATCTTCATCAGGGTCTTCAGCATCACACGTCACCTGAAGATTGCCCGAAGGAAGGGTCCAGGTTACATCGGCAATCAGGTCGGTAATGGCTGGAGGCTTATTGGCTCTCACTTCGATGGTTACATAATCTGTGGCTTCGCCGCCATGGCCATCTGTAGCCGTAACTGTAACATTGTAGGAACCTGCGGAATCAGGAGCTGTCCAGGCAACGGTATCTCCTGCCCCGTTTATTTCGCCTCCGCTAGCTGACCAGTTATAGCTCAGCTCATCGCCGTCAGCATCCGACGCATTACATACAATCTGGCAGCTTCCCGAAGGAATAATTTTCACCGGGTCAGCTTCCAGACCAATGATGGCTGGCCGATGGTTGGCCAGCATTGTGTCAAGTAGAATGGCTACTATCACTGCTACCACCACGATTATGACAGCTACGAGCCATCTCTTATTCATTAATCTCTCTCCTTAAATCCTCTCTCTTTCAAGCAAATGCCTGCGGCATTACATCTATTATCGCCATATCTCTCCACTATACAGTTGAAATCACCTTTATTTCGTCTCCCACAGCCGCTCCCAGAAAATCGGAGGCGCTTCCATCTCTCAGCGATACTTCAAGATAACCGCTGCTGCCCTGAATAGCCATTACTCCTTCATTTTGAGCATAGTAGTCGTTAATACCTTGAATACGGTGTCCAGCCACCTCAACCAAGACATCTTTTCCAGGCAATTCATTGTTCTTAATATTTGTAATCAATGAGCCAAAGTGGTCAATATGTAGGACGAGGCCAATTAAATTACCATCTGAGTCACAGGACGGCTTTGGTAAAGAGAGAACATGCAGGGATTTGATTTTCTCCCCGAATTCATAAAGGGAAATGCCTAGAGCGAGGCCGGCAGCCACCGGCGCAAAAATATCTCTTCCATGAAAGGTAGGGCTGACTGGATGTCTCCAGAAGCGAGGATCGGTAATGGTTACAGCTTCAAGACCTGTCTTAAATACTATCTCTTTAAGGCCGTGAGTATGTTCGGTTAGTGAGCGATCTTCAACTTGAAATAGATCATCGATTATATAGCTAAGGATGCCGTTATCGGGGGCAACAAAGAGGGCGGAAGGTGCCTTCAATATTATACCCTGGCGCTCACTACCTACACCCGGGTCAACGACAGCCACATGAATTGTTTGCTTAGGGAAGTAGCGATAAGCAATACCCAGTATGAAAGCAGCCTGAAGTATATTCTGTGGTTCGGTAGAATGGCTGATGTCTATAATATTAGCTTCGGGATTGGTGCTTAAGATAGCGCCTTTCAAAGCAGCAACATAAGCGTCATCATAGCCAAAATCGGTAGTCAGGGTTATTATGGAACTCATCTATAGATATTAAGCCTGAATAGCAATTAGAACAGCAAAAACGACAAGCAGGACAACTAAGATTATAGTCAACCTGAGAAGTGTGCTTTCTATACCTCGTCGAGTTCGATAAACTGAGTCAGCCTGCCCAAAGATACCTCCTATACCTCCACCGCGCAATTGAAACAGTACAGTGGCGATTAAGGCTATCGATATTAAAATCTGGGCGATAAGAAAATAATTAGCCAATTTACTTCCCTCCTAGCTCCTGTAAAATAATCTCTCTTACCACTCCTGGATTAGCCCTTCCTCTGGTAGCTTTCATTACCTGTCCTACAATGAACGTCAAAGCTTGCTGTTTGCCAGAGGCATAATCTGCTATTGCCTCGGTATTATTGGCTATCACTTGTTTTACTACTTCCCTTATTTCATCGGCATCGCTAATCTGGCTGAGTTTCTTCTCCCTTATAATTTCGCCGGCTTGCTTGCCGCTGTGAAACATCTCCTCAAACACTGCCTTGGCAGTCGGTCCGCTTATAGCACCATTACCTACCAGGTCCAGCATTTCTGTTAGATACTTCGGACTTATTCTAACATTTTCAACCTCAGTGTTGGTAGCGTTGAGCAGTCGACTGAAATCTCCCGAGAGCCAGTTACTAACCGTCTTAGCCTTGCCATGGTCCATTAGCTTAATGCAACTTTCAAAATAATCTGCCATAGCCCTGGAGCCAGTCAAAATATTAGCATCGTACACAGGCAACCCATATTCGGTCGCAAATCGGTCTCTGCGTGCTTCCGGTAATTCCGGTAGTCTTGTTCCGATTTCCCCTATCCGGGCCCGGTCCAAAACAAGAGGGGGCAAATCAGGTTCCGGAAAATATCTATAATCATTCGCATACTCTTTGGTTCTCTGTAACACCGTTATACCTGCTTCATCTATCCAGCCTCTGGTCTCCTGTACTAGTTCTCCACCTTCCTGAAGCAACTTTTTTTGTCGTCTCGATTCATATTCCATAGCCTGGTAAACTGCCTTAAAGCTATTCATGTTCTTGACTTCTACTTTGGGTAGAAACTCTTTACTATCCAAGGGGCGAATGCTTATGTTGGCATCACACCTAAAGCTTCCTTCCTCCATATTGCCAGTGGAGACTCCCAGATAACGCAGGATATTACGTAACCTGACGAGATAATCCCGGGCTTCCTCGGGGGAACTCATTTCAGGCTCGCTGACAACCTCCATCAACGGTACCCCGGAGCGATTAACATCGATCAAGCTGTATCCCTCCCTGTGCCACAATTTAGCGGTATCTTCTTCAAGATGCACTCTGGTAATGTTAATTGTTTTCCTCTCACCATTGACATAAATATTCAGCCGCCCCATCTTCCCAATTGGAGCATCATACTGGGAAATCTGATAACCCTTCATCAGGTCAGGGTAAAAATAATTCTTGCGGTCGAATTCAGTATATTCTGGGATGGTACAATTTAAAGCCAGGGCTGTCATTACTGTATACTCTATGGCTTTTTCATTGATAACCGGGAGAACGCCAGGCATACCCAGGCAGACGGGACAGACATGGGTATTGGGAAGAGCGCTGGCATAATCCGCACTGCAGCTACAAAACATCTTGCTGTCTGTCAATAGCTGAGTGTGGACTTCCAGGCCGATGATAACCTCATAGGTCATAGCTTTGGCTCAGTATACCAGTGTTACCAGGCAAGAGCAAGGAACAGTTAACTTGACCCACGCTCGTGGCGTTGCTAGAATTCAATCTGGGGATATAGCTCAGTCGGGAGAGCGCTGCGCTCGCATCGCAGAGGTCGGGGGTTCGAATCCCCCTATCTCCAC
>JAZFXR010000049.1:0-2637 GCA_036448835.1 Dehalococcoidia bacterium
AATCTTTTACCATCTGGCCCCATATATTGGACTTTCATTCCTTCAGGGTGAAAGGAAGCTTGCGCAGCATGCACTTCGATACTGTCTAGTCCCAGGTCTTCCAGCACAGCCTTTATGTAAAAATCCAGACCATTGCTCACAATGACAAATCTAAAACTTTTCCTTTGACAGTAATTCACCAATTCGTGAAACCCGGAACGCACCTTGACTTTGCCCCTTAGCTCTTCAAGCAAAGTAGTTTTATCCTCTTTAACCATGGCAAAGGCTTTTGTATTGAACTCTCCTACAGATATTCTGCGCTCCTTATACTCCCGCAACACTCGTCTCCAGTCTCCCTGAGCGAAAGCGTCTAATAGAAAAAAACTCGTATCTTTCTGGGTGACGGTACCATCGAAATCACATTGAATTAAGGTTTTCATCTTTGATATCTCACCGTAATATCTTGACTTTTATGGCATTCGGGGACAAATGCAGTTAGGTTATCACACTATACCGGGAAGATAAAGACTGAGTTCTCTACATCAATATACAAATTGACAGCGTCCATTTTTGAAGCTATCATTTATTCTTGGTGGCAAATATCGAGCACAATCCGACACTTGCCGAAGTAGCTGACGCTTTTCTATCACATTTACCTCTTGAAGAAAGGGGAAAAACACAGGCAGAGGTATCTAAATTCGTCAGATGGCTTGGCTCATCCAGGCGGGTGAAGGATATCAGCCCTGTGGATGTAGCCAGCTATGGTGAACAGATTATCCCATCGGCAGCCAAGCCCCTCAGGTCTTTTCTTTCATACACCCAGAAAAAGGGATTCGGCAGCATAAACTTGGCTCCCCACCTCAGGGCAAAGAAAACTTCTTCAAAAACAGCCGCCATTTGGCAGCTTAGTCAAGCTCAGGTTATCTTAACTGCGCAAGGCTACGAAAAATTGGAGAAGGAATTAGCCAGCCTGAAGGTTCAGCGCTCCCAAGTTATTGAGGATATACAAAAGGCAGCCGCCGATAAGGACTTCCGAGAAAACGCCCCCCTCACAGCAGCCAGAGAGAAGAAGTCACATTTGGACGGGAGAATCAAGCAATTAGAGGCAACCTTAAGTCAGGCTAAGATAATGGGGGAAGACCAGGATACAGCCAGGGCAAAATTCGGAGACACAGTGGTGCTTCGTGATCTGTCTTCGGATAAGGAATTCAGCTACACTTTAGTCGACCCACGAGAAGCAGATCCAGCCAATGGTAAACTGTCAATTGCTTCCCCTCTGGGCAAAGCAATCCTGGACAAAGAAAAGGGGCAAACAGTTGAAGTTGTCGCTCCTGCCGGTGCCTTCCGCTGCCGCATTGAAAACATTACGGCTACCTCAACAGAGAAACAGTAAGTCCGTAGTGACGTGAGGAATTGCCAGGGACAAACGCAGAAGACTGGACTTAAATTGCACTGATCTTCGTCCTCTTCGTCTGTCAAGAGCTTCCGAAGTTTGTTGATTCGTCTGACGTATGGCATAATAAATTGAGTCAGAGCAAGGGAGGGATCGCATAGTGGTCTAGTGCGGGCGCCTGCTAAGCGCTTACTCCGAATTATCGGGGTCGAGGGTTCGAATCCCTCTCCCTCCGCCGGCTGGGAAATTACTCACCCGCTACGTGGGCGCGCCATTGGTTTTGTTCCAAGAAATCAATTGGTTTTGAATTCAGGCAAAGTCGAAAGCGGGCTTCTCTTGAAGGATATGAAAAGACTGGTTACTGTAATCTTACAGATAGAAGGATGACATACTCTCATGCTATCGCACTTTGGATACCATGACAATGATTCGAAAAAACATGAAAAGGTTAAAGACGAAGCAAGGCTCAGGACAAGACGAGTCAGCGCGGAAGGCTGTGCCCGAATATCCCGCTATCACCAAGATGGAGGTGGATTTCTGAAGAAACCGGCCGTTTAGATGATTGGTCCAATCGCAAAGGCTTCAGCCGTTTCGATAGAGGATCTGTTAAGATGAAGTTATGAGTAAGAGTCTGGAAAATATCAAAGTTCTATTCATTGCCGGTTTTGGTCCAATTACTCAAGATCAAAGATTGAGCAAGAGGCTATATGCGGACACACTAGGCATATCGTTTGAAGAAATGGATAACGGCTATTTGCATACAGGAGAAGTAGAAGGAGCAAAGCATTTTGCTCTATGGCCGCTTTCACAAGCTGCGGAGTCATGCTTTGGTTCTTCCGAGTGGCCAAAGGATTTGCCGATCCCTCAAGCATGGCTGGAGTTTGACGTAGAGAATATTGATTTGGCCACAGAAGAATTGAAGCAGTTGGGTTACAGCCTCCTTGTATCGACTCGTAAAGAACCGTGGGGCCAAACAGTGTCCCGTTTTCTAAGCCCCGAAGGTATATTGGTTGCGGTAACACATACTCCGTGGATGCGTGAGGCGAAATAAGAAAGAATTTGCTACCACCCCCATAGCCCTAAGATGCAGGGCTATCTATTAACCAGAGACTATAAATTGACAGCCCGATCCAGGTAACGCTTCCACCGAGTATTTACCCAACCCTGTAGTTCGCTAATCTGCTCTTCGGTAATATTCTTGAACCTCCCCTGCTCCGTGAGATATTCTCTTAACGGTTTCAAGTTACCTCTCCGTGCAATGGTTT
>JAZFXR010000050.1:0-2531 GCA_036448835.1 Dehalococcoidia bacterium
GCCATCGTCAACGTAGTTCTGTACGGCGGTGGGCTTGCCATAGTATATACACTTATTGTAGTCACTTTGCAGCAGTGGCTTGACGAGAACGCAGTTACAAGGGGATTATTGGGTGTTCTAGCGGTAACCGTTTTCTTGGGAATTCCCGCTATCTTGTATTGTGCTTACAAGGTGCGTGACCTCTGGCAAAAGAAGGTAGACGGAGCCTTCATTGGGGCAAGATACTCCTATCGCAAGCAGTTATCTCAGTTCATCACCAGGATACACGATGTAAACAGCCTGGAACAGTTGGGCAGTGAGTTCATTTCACTGATTGCTCAGTCCTTTGACTGTCGGAGAGCTTGTCTGCTTTTGCCGCAGGCAGAAGAGGAAGGTTTTATCACCCGCTTTACCTACCCTCCATCGGAGGATAACCCCATGGGTGCATTGAAATTAGGACCGGGTAGTCCTATTCCGACCTGGTTGGAGAGAGAAAACACCATATTACCGGAAAGAAATCTCGCAATCTTTCCTGAATTTCAATCTATGTGGGCAGAGGAACGAGAGGAAATTCAGTCATCAGAGATTAGAATGTTTGTTCCCCTAATGAATAAAGGCAAGCTTATAGCTATTCTGGCAATAAGTGAGAGGCGAGATGGGAAGCTCTACACCGTTGAGGATATAGATTTATTGGAGTTTATCAGCGGCAGGGTAGCAGCGAGCATGGCAAAGGAGTATTCCCATGAACAATTGAAGGAGCAGGACGAAGAGAGCACTCTGGTTAACCGTTTAACGGCAATCATAACCTCAAGCATGAGCATTCAGATGATATTTGATGGTTTTGCTCAAGAATTAAAGAAAGTGGTGGATATTGATTGGGCAACAATTGGTTTAATTGATGGAAACGAGCTTTACTTTATGGCTTTATCCAGCAACACAGGTTCTGCCTGGCAGTCAGAGGAAAGGATACCACTTGAAGGGACAGCTACGGAGCGTTCATGCCAGGACAAGCAGGCCGTATATGAAGCTGATTTGAAACGATCCCACAGATTCTGGACCTGGGAGAGTCACTTGCAGCAGGGGATTCGTTCTGTTGTTGACTTGCCCTTGAATGTCACAGACCGGACTATCGGCAGCCTGATTTTGGCCAGTCGCCAACCTAACGCTTACAGTCGGAGGCAAATAAAGCTCCTGGAAAAGGTGGCTCTGCAGATTGCTGCGCCGGTCGAGAATGCTCACCTTTATACCCGGCTGGAACAAAAATCCCGTATCGATGAGCTTACCGGTCTATTCAACCGACGTCATTTCGAGGAGCGACTTAAAGAAGAGGTTTCCCGCCATTCCCGTTATGGCGATGCATTCTCTATATTCATGCTTGACCTGGATAACTTCAAGGCCTATAACGATACATATGGGCATCCCGCCGGGGACACTCTTCTGAGCCAAATGGGGAAAATCGTCAAAGGTTCTGTTAGAAATGTTGACCAGGCTTTTCGCTATGGCGGTGATGAATTCGTTATCATTTTACCCCAGACAACCAGGGAGGATGCCTACGTCGTAGCTGAGCGAGTGCGAGTGCAGATTGCCAAGACAATGGAAAAACAGGCAATTGCTGTGACTTCCAGCATTGGTTTGGCTAACTATCCTGCGGACGGAGTAGTAGCGGACGAACTCATTGATGTAGCTGATAATGCGCTTTATCATGCTAAGCGAGCTGGAGGTAATCGAATCCTACTTTCTTCTGACGCTTTATCTGAGTCGCCGGATGAGGGAGGTGTTCATGGGACCTATGCCAAGCGTAACGGTTTAAGCGCTGTTTATGCCTTAGTTTCAGCAGTGGAGGCTAAGGATCCATATATCTATGGTGATTCCAGGAAAGTTAACACTTATGCCATGGCTTTGGCGGAAGCAATCGGGCTATCCCCTGATCAGGTAGCTAACGTGAGTGCCGCTGCTTTGCTTCATGACATTGGTAAAATTGGCATTCCCGATAAAGTCCTTAACAAAAAAGGAAAGCTCAACGAAGAAGATTGGAGGGCAATCAAGACTCATCCCGAATTAGGGGCAACTATAATCAGGAACATACCCCATCTAGTTCCTTGCGTGAATATCGTTTTATATCACCATGAGAGGTGGGATGGTAGTGGCTATCCCAAAGGATTGAAAGGTGAAGAGATACCGATAGAAGCTCGCATCCTTACCATAGCGGATACCTTTGAGGCTATGACTTCTGCCCGTCCTTATCGTCCTGCCCTGCCCCTTGAGGAGATATTAAAACAGCTCAAGCAAGGTGCCGGGCTTCAGTTTGACCCCAAGTTGGTGGATGCTTTCATTAGAATTGTTGAGGCTGACCTTCCCGGAAAAGTGAAGACAGCTCAACAAGACTCATCCAGTTATCAAACTGATCAGTAGCTACGAGTCTGAAGCACTACACGGCTGACACTTAAAGTGTGCTCTGTTTTTTTGCCAGGACACATATGTTACGTGAGAAATGTTTTATCGGGAAAGTGTAGGACTTCTCCGGTGATATAGTAATGATTTCCCAGCCAGTT
>JAZFXR010000051.1:0-4776 GCA_036448835.1 Dehalococcoidia bacterium
GCCTTGCCTATAAGCTGGTGCCCCAGGCAGATACCCATTAGTGGTTTTTGCCCTATAAGCTCTTTTACCGTATCCGTGATATCATCAAGGAGAGCAGGGTCGCCCGGGCCCGGGGAGAGGACAATACCATCGGGGTTCGAGGCTAAGATGTCTTTTACTGAAGCAGTACATGGGATAGCACTTACCTGGCAGCCTAATTGATTCAAAATACGCAGTATGTTGTATTTCAGGCCGTAGTCGATAACCGCGATATGAGATAGCTTCGCTTCACCCTCACGTTTATCCTCTCCCTTGGAGGGAGAGGAAATCGAATTCGTATTGGATTGCCACTCGTATGCCTTCTCTGTGCTAACCTGGTGAACAAAATCAATGAAGTCATATTTCGGCGAGCTCTTTAGCTCCTTCGATGCCTCTTCAGCAGCCATTTCCGATGTAATAATTCCCATCATCACCCCGCTTGACCTCAGGCGACGAGTCAAAGCACGTGTATCTATGCCACTGATGCCGGGGATGCCATAAGCCAGCAGAAATTCGTGCACAGTCCGGATGCTTTGCCAGTGGCTGGGCCGAGAGCAATACTCTCGAACTGCAAAACCCCTCACCTGAATCTGCCTGGATTCGAAGTCGGATTCATTAATGCCGTAATTGCCAATTAAGGGGTAGGTAGGGACAAGAATCTGACCAGCATAAGAAGGGTCCGTGAGCATTTCCTGGTAGCCGGTCATGCTGGTACTGAAGACTACTTCACCATGCATAGTGGTCTCGGCACCAAAGGAGTGACCTTCGTAGGTCGAGCCATCTTCGAGAACTAGAATCGCTCTCTTAGCCATCAGGTCCTTTACTTCACCCTCCCCCACAACCTATCTTATCTATGGAGAAGGCACGACAGTATAGGATAGGGAATCATCTATATAGGCTATCCTGCCATTGGCTATAGTTGCCATCACCTTGCCCTTAAACTTATCACCATCGTAAGGGGTATTCTTGCCCTTGGAGGCGAACTTGCTACTGTTTACTATCCATTCGCGCTCGAGGTTTAATATTGTTATGTTGGCCGGGGCACCTACCTTTAATGTGCCCAGTACACCATTTTTACCAACAACCTTCGCTGGCTCACAAGTGAGCTTGGAAATCAGGTGATTAAGGCTTATTGCTCCTTGGTGCACCAGGCTCATGAGACAGCCAAAAGCAGTTTCGAATCCACTGATGCCAAAAGCAGCTAGCTCCAGCCCGCAATTTTTCTCTGCCATTGTATGTGGTGCATGGTCAGTGGCGATAGCGTCAATTATCCCGTCCCTAAGTCCCCCGATTAAGGCCTCGACATCCTCTTTAGTGCGCAGGGGTGGGTTAACCTTGGCATTAGTCTTGAAGGTTTCGCTTGAAGCTTTACCTGTAATCCTTTCCTCGGTCAGGGTCAGGTGGTGGGGTGTGACCTCAGCGGTTACCGAAATTCCTTCTTCCTTGGCATGGCGAATAAGCTCCACGGAGCCTTTGGTGCTCGCATGGGCAATGTGAAGTCTGGCCCTGGTTTGCTTTGCCAGAGTCAGGTCTCGAGTTACCATAGCCTCTTCGGCGGCTGAGGGAATTCCTTTTATTCCCAACTTAACAGACATCTGACCTTCGTTTATGATTCCATTGTCACTCAGCGTCTTGTCCTCACAATGGTCAATGATTGGCAAGCCCAGGTCTCGGCTATACTCCATGGCACGACGCATAAGCTGTGTGCTTGCTACAGGGTTGCCATCATCGCTAAAAGCGACTACTCCGACTTCAGCCAGTGCGCCCATATCGGTTAGTTCCTCGCCTCTTCTACCTTTTGTGATACAGCCTGTGGGAAGCAGGGTTACCAGGCTATCCCTGCTTGCTTTTTGTTTTACCCAGTCTACGGCGATCGGAGTATCTAAAGGAGGCTCCGTATTTGGCATACAACAAACAGTGGCAAAACCACCTATTGCGGCTGCTTTTGTCCCTGTGGCGATTGTTTCCTTGTCCTCAAAGCCCGGTTCTCTGAGATGGCAATGGAGGTCTATAAATCCGGGGCAGACGGTCAGTCCAGAGGCATCGAGATTCTTCGCTTTGCTCAGAATGACCGAAAGTGAAGGGCTCGGAGTAATAGTCTCCCCTATCTGCATAATCTTGCCCTCGACAATAAGCAGGTCACCAACCTGGTCTATACGCTGGCCGGGGTCAATTATATGACCACCACTGATAAGCAGCGAGATAGCCTCTTTATTCATTTTTAGCATAGCTGCTAGGCTTAAACTGCTGGGTTTGGGCTTCTTTCTCCGAAGCAAAGATAATCAGATTCTCGGGTTTAATCTTGCGAGCCCAGTGGCTATCAGCGTTGTGATATTTCTTGCTCTCCAACTTTCCCTCATGCCAATCTGAACTGGCGATATATGGAGGGTGAAGATCATGGTCGCAGTAGACACACCGCAATGTTAAGGGCTCGCGACTTACTATTTTGAACTCAGGCTTTATGTACTTTACCTCTGTTTCCTGGTTTGAGACACAGTTTGCATTAGAGCACCTGACCCCGGAATCTCGCTTATAAACAGGGTAATCTATCTTCCGGACAAAGGAATCTTGTTCTTTGGTAATTTGGATTTCCTTGGCCCCCAATAACAGGGCTATGAGCGCCATTCTGACGGGCATTCCATAAGCTGCCTGTTTGAAGTACATGCTCCTGGGGTCAGCATCCATCTCATGGGTCAACTCATCGACACGGGGTAGCGGATGCATAACAAGTGTTTTCTTAAACTCTTTTCCTTTAAGGAGTTTTTTATCTACCACCGGGTAGCCTTTCTTCGACTCCTGTTCCTCCACGGTGGGTACTCGCCTTTCCTTTTGAAGCCTGGTGACATATAGGGCATCAACCCCCGCCTTCAGCTCCACTCCGATACTTATATCAGGCAGCATGGCAAGCTGATGTGGGCTATCTGGTGTCAGGTATATGGCATCGATAGGGAAGAGTCTCGTTTCAAGATCCTGGTTCAGGTCCCTGCATCTTTTCAATTCACCTCTATATTCTGTGCTTAGCCTCCGGAGGACATGCTCAGGCATCTCAAGCCCCGGGCCGGGGCAGAAGAGAATGGTGGCACCAAACCTGGCTAAGGCATGGATCAGGGAATGTACTGTTCGCCCGTGTTTCAAGTCTCCCCAGAGAGCAATTCTGAGTCCCTTAATAGTTAGCCTTTCTTTTCTAATGGTGTAGAGGTCGCATAAGGTTTGAGTGGGGTGTTCATGGCTCCCATCGCCAGCATTTATCACAGGAACACCAGCATAGTTGGCGACCACCCTGGCTGCTCCCTCCCAGGGATGCCTGATAACAATTATATCGGCGTAGCTACTGACCACTTTCGCCATATCAGCAATGCTTTCGCCTTTGGATAGGGAGCTTGCCCCTATGTCGACTGCGCTTATGACGCGGCCCCCGAGCCTGAGCATTGCAGCTTCAAAGGAGAGCCGTGTTCTGGTACTTGGCTCGAAAAACAGGCTGGCCATGATCTTCCCCTGGCATAGCTCAGACTGCTCATTTGGGGAGTTCGCCATCTCGTCTGTCAGAGAAAACACCGCTTCTATTTCCCCGTTGGATAAATCGTCTATTGTCGCCAGATTTCTATTTGCTAGATTCATTATGTCTCCCCCCTTCAATTTCCTCTAGTTAGCTGCCTGTTGGCCAGACTCCCGATTATTACCCCGTCTACGCCATCAATTTCCTCAAGTTGGACCTGTATCTCCTCATCTTGAGAGCTTGGTACATTTTTGCCGACATAATCGGCTCGGATGGGAATCTCTCGATGGCCGCGGTCGATAAGTACAGCTAATTGAATAGAACTCGGACGTCCCATGTCCATCAGGGCATCCATAGCGGCACGAATGCTTCGTCCAGTATAGAGGACATCATCAACCAAGATTACTCGCCTATTCGCGATGCTAATGGGGATATCAGTATGGCCCTGGTTGGCAGGATTTAATTCCGAAGGTGTAATGTCATCGCGGTAAAGGCCAATATCCAGAGTACCAACAGGGATTGGGGTTCCTTCAAAGCCTTGAATTATTTCAGCTATGCGCTTGGCTAATGGCACTCCCCGAGTTCGCATGCCTACCAGCAAAACATCTTCCGCCCCCTTATTCCTTTCTACAATCTCGTGAGCGATTCGAGCTAGTGCCCGCCCTATCTCCCTTGAGGTTAGGAGAACCTTTTCAGGCATCAAAAAACCTCCTGCCTTCAAACTGGCAAGAGGTCTCAATTACTGTTTCTATTGTGGTGTGCTTAACCATAATTCCCCTTACCAGCCTCACTGGACTGATTTAAAGGTCCAATTGACTATTGTGCCACAATTATGAAAATAGTGCAACCCCACGCTCAGAGCACTGAGTACTGGCGGAAATTTGCAGCAATGTCGTGGAGGGTAAGGGGTAGCTTAAGCTACCCCTTACCCTAACACCTAATGAGGCTTAGGTCTACTGTCGAGATATTTTAGTCGGCTCTGGAGTAACCCGTTTGGGAGTTTTGAAGTTACTATCCAGATTGGAGGCAGGTGAATGCTGAGCGCGGCGTAGGAAAGATGGTACATCGAGAGCATCGCTGCTACCTTTTATCAGGCGACGAAGCTCCTCGGCGCTGTATATTCCCCTGCCTTGCTGCTTAGCAAATCCAGTGGCGATAACTGTAATTCGAACCTCGCTATCCATCTTAGGGTCAAACACCACTCCAAAGACTATGTTGGCACCGGGGTCTACTGCTTGGCTGATTACTTGGGCAGCCTCATT
>JAZFXR010000052.1:0-5573 GCA_036448835.1 Dehalococcoidia bacterium
GAGAAGAAAAAGGAATAACTGCGGTCGTTTAGCAACGCGAATCGTCATTGCTAGCCTTGCGCTCAGGGTAAACTCCGCGTGGCAACCTCACGGACAGCACCGGGTTTATCAGGAAGTGTGCCATAAATTGCTCACCCTGTGTCCCGGTGCTAAAATTGCTATATGGCGAAAGGTTCCAGCGTAATAGCCGTTAATCGCAAAGCTTACCACGACTATCATATCCAGGAGAGCTTTGAGGCAGGAATCGTCCTCAAGGGTTCCGAGATTAAATCCATCAGGGCAGGCAAGGTAAATCTAAGTGATGCCTATGCCAGGCCGGAGAATGGTGAGCTATGGCTCTATAATAGCCACATTGCCTCCTACGATGCTGCCAGCTATAACACTCATGAGCCAATCAGGCCTCGCAAGCTTCTTCTTCATCGAAAAGAGATTGATATCCTTGCCGGCAAGGTAATGCAGAAGAGTTTGACTTTAGTGCCCCTTAAGCTGTATATTAAACATGGGGTGGCTAAGGTAGAGCTGGGGGTGGCCAAAGGGAAGAAAGTTTACGATAAAAGGGAAACTATCGCCCGTCGGGATGCAGAAAGGGAAATAGAGCGGGCGCTGAAGTATAGAAGGAGGTGATGGGAAAGCAGGCTGGAATATGGGGGCGCGTGGGTTCGACAGGGGAGGGCCTACAGAATTGCAGGCTGAGGTGCCACTAACCTCATAAAACAAGTGGCAAAAATAACTGGCGAACCTGTTTACGCTTAACGGGTCACATTTAACCTGAGCTCTCCTCGAAGTTTGGGATTAGGTGTCAGAGAAAATCGAGGCGCTCCAATCCTGATACCAATAGGGGTTGGCTAAGAAAAATTGGTTGGTCTGGTCGAATTCGGTCAGCAGATTAAGGCCAGACGAGACAAAAAGAGCTGACTAAGCCTGTAGGATATTCTGGCAACCTTCTTTTGGACGGGGAGTTCAACTCTCCCCCGCCTCCACCATCTAGTAATAACTGGACTAAAATTCTACATCCAGCAGTTTTATTCGAGACTATCGCAGTTGAAGTAACCAACTAACCTTGAATCTAAACGCATATATTATTGGTACATCCGACTAGGTGGAAACTTGTTCTATAGCGGCAAATAAAAAGACTATACCGTACGTAGCCAGGATTGTAAATGCAGGACGAAAATGTCGAAAGGACAGCCTCATACGATTTCAAACCAGGGCTCGAGAGTTTCCTGGCTGAAGTTTTAATTGGACTACGCAAGCCACAGAAAGAATTACCCTCCAAATATTTCTACGATGAACGTGGTTCGCAGTTGTTCGAGCGTATCTGTGAACTGAAAGAATACTATATCACTGGTATAGAGGCGTCCATTATGCGGTCTCACATCAAGGAGATCGTCGAGCTTATCGGACCTCACGTACTCGTGATTGAACATGGTTGTGGTAATTGTGAGAAGGTACGCTTTTTAATGGACCACTTGCATGATCCAGTAGCCTTCATACCAATTGATATCTCGCAGGAGCAGTTGGTACAAGTAGCGAAGGAACTCGACTCAATTTTTCCCCAACTACAGGTTCTTCCGGTCTGCGCTGATTATACGAGCAATTTTGAATTGCCGATTCCAAAGCGGGAGAGCAAACGCACGGTCGTTTATTTTCCTGGTTCAACTATTGGCAACTTTGATCCCATGCCGGCCAGACATTTCTTAGAGCATGTTGCTAATCTATGCGGATCAGATGGTGCTCTACTTACCGGCGTAGACTTGAAGAAAGATCCCGCAGTGCTTCACGATGCCTATAATGATAGCGAGGGGGTAACCGCTGCCTTCAATCTCAATCTGCTGGAGCGAATCAATCGGGAGCTTGGCTGTGATTTCCAGCTTGATGCATTTGAGCACTATGCTTTCTATAATCCCCGTGAAAGTAGGGTTGAAATGCATCTTATCAGCCAGAAGAATCAGGCGGTTCACGTAGATGGGGAAACTATTTCTTTTACCAGGGGAGAGAGTATTTGGACCGAGAGTTCGTACAAGTACGACCTTGATGAGTTCGAACAGATAGCTGCAGTGGCTGGATTTAGAGTAGAACGTGTCTGGGTAGATGAGCGGCGATGGTTCAGTGTCCAGTACCTTGTCACAAGGTGAGGCTAATTCAGCATCATTAACGGTTTGCAGACTATTTACAGGGCATGAGCCGCACCAAATCTTTCTCTTTGAGCACTTGCTCAAGAGCTGACACTGTGTAATCGATATCTTCCTCAGTTGTGTAGCGGCTCAGCGAGAACCTCACCGAGCAATGAGCCTGTTCTTCAGTTCTTCCCATGGCAATAAGTACATGAGTTGGCTCCGGAGAACCTGACTTACAAGCTGAACCTGAAGAGAGTGAGATACCATGCTGATCCAAGGCGATGACAATAGATTCGCCACGTAGGCCGGGGAGAATTAGATTCAGCGTGTTGGGCAACCTGTTCTCTGGATGGCCGTTTAGTGCGGCATCTGTCACCAGATCCCTGATACCTTCGTCTAATTTGTCGCGGAGGTTACGTATCCGCTCAGAGTTTAAGAGGGCGGATGTGACGAATTCCGCTGCTTTACCCAATCCTACGATGGCCGGAACATTCTCGGTACCAGCCCGTATTCCCTTCTCCTGTTTGCCCCCGTGAATAAGGGGCTCCAGTTCGATTCCCTTTCTGATATACAAAGCACCTACTCCCTTTGGGGCATGAAACTTGTGTCCCGACAAACTGAGCATATCTACATTGAGGTCTTGTATATCAACTGGAATCTTACCTATCGCCTGAACGGCGTCAGTGTGGAACAGGATTCCCTTTTCGCGGCAAATTGAACTTAGCTCCTTTATGGGAAGAATAGTGCCCACTTCATTGTTGGCCATCATTATGGAGACGAGGATGGTATCTGCAGTGACGGCGTTGCGTAGTTTTTCGGGGTCCAGCGAACCGTCTCCATCTACATCGAGATATGTAACTCTGTAGCCATATCTCTTCAAAAACTCACAGGCGCCAAGCACAGCTGGATGTTCTATAGTGGTTGTTATGATGTGATTGCCCTTATTGCGCATGGCGAATGCGGCTCCCTTGATGGCAAGATTGTCAGCCTCAGAGCCACCTCCGGTGAAGACAATACGCCGCGGTTGAGAGTTTATTAGCCTAGCCACCTGGCGACGTGCATTCTCTAAAGCTTCTCGGGCAATCTTGCCCGTCTCATGTATGCTGGAAGGGTTTCCTGCATCTGAACTCAGATATGGCATCATGGCCTTTCGTACTGCATCATCAACCTGTGTTGTAGCATTGTTGTCAAGGTATATACGACCTTTTGGCTTCATTCGGGGGGTCTGGGCGTTGGTCAAATTACTGTGATAGTCTGATACTTGTCTATTTACTGAGCATCGAGTCTCATCAGTACCGGACTCAACCTTTTGCACTTCACACAAGAGTGCTTTATATACGGGAAAACCAGAAATGCTGTCGTAGTTGTTAATATCCGTAAGGTCATTGACGTTCCATTCCTGCCATGCTTCAGGTCCAACAGGGGTGCCGCCACCGAACATACATTCAATACATCCTTTGGCAATATCATTCGTGACCCTGGCCCTGAAAGGCACGCTCCCTCTCGGCGTGATTACCCGTACCAGATCACCACTTTTGATGTCCCTTTTCTCGGCATCTTCAATGTTAAGCTCTACGAGTGGCTCCGGTGTATCGTTTATCAGCCCTTCAATACCGTGATGTTGAGACCTGAAATCAGTTTGGGGCCTTGCCCCGGAGTTAAATACCAAGGGAAAGCTTTCCAACAACATCGGACTCCCCAGTGGTCCTTCAGTCGGCTCGATGTATTTCGGTAGTGGCTCATACCCATATTCCTCCAGCGTAGTCGACCATATTTCAAACTTTCCTGTCGGAGTATCGAAACCGGGCTTCCCGTCCTTTCTTAAACCTCCTTTCTGCCATTTCTTATACTCCATCATAGGTGTCGAAATTCTGACCCATCCGCCAGCTGCCCGCACATCTTCCAACGTATAGCCGGAACCTTTCAGGACAAATCGGAGCATTTCCTCTTCGGTTTGAGGAAACATATGTCCGTAGCCAAGACAGTCGGCCAGCTTAGCCATGATGAGATAATCATTGCGTGCCTCTCCCACAGGTTCGATCATTCTCTCACGCAGGCAGAAAATTGGGCCATACGTCATATATGAATAGTTTTCGAACATTGTTGTAGCCGGCAGGAATATGTCAGCGTATGCGGTATCAGCTGTGAGTTGACGATCAATACAGACTACGAAGTCGAGTTTGGATAGAACTTCTCTCCAAATCGGGGTTTGTGGCCACGATGTAAGCAGAGAGGCGCCGTGGATGATGAGGGCGCTTGTTTGGTAGGGTTGTCCTTTCAGAACGGAGTCGACCAGTGCGCTTGCATGTGCTTCCCCACGGTAACTGGTGTAAACGGGAAACTCGGTTCGGCCGATAGCCAGATTAACGTTTGGGTTATCGAGATTGCATGAACGATTAATGGGGAATTCACTGTCAAGCATGGTGAGGCCTATGCCACCTGGTACATCGAGTTGGTTAGCGAGGGCAAACATGGTTAGCACCGCTCTGGCCGACTGAACGCCGCTGTTGGAGTACTCCAGCCCGGTAAACATCAATAGTGACACACCGCCGGCATTGCAGATGCGTCGAGTAAGGTCCCGAATTATATCTGCCGGGACCCACGTGATATTCTGCACTACTTCCGGCCGAAAATGCTGAACGTAGGTCTTCAGTTCGTCGAAGCCATGACACCAGTTCTCAGCGAAATCCTCATCATACAGGTCTTCGTCTATCATCACTTCTATCATGCTTAAGGCCAGGGCACCGTCGGTGCCAGGCCGAATGGGAATCCATTGAGCATCGGTACGTAGGGCTGTTTCTGTATGGCGGGGGTCAATTACGACAATCTTTGCCCCACGCTTGACTGCTGCCTCCAGCCGCTGCATGTCTACTGGAGGTGAATCTGTAGCTGGGTTCGTGCCCCATACGACCACTATTTCTGCATTCTCTATGTCGGGGAACATATTCATTTGCATTCGTCCCATAGTCACATGGGGAGCAATCATGTGAACAGATACGTAACACAATGCACCGACTCCTGTGGTGTTCGGAGATCCGAACGGGAATAAAATATCGGATGCCGAAGATACAAGTACGCCCTTCGGTTGATACAGATCACACAACGACAGCTCTTGAGCTCCGCGCCCCGTATAAACGGATACCGCTTCGGGTCCAGATTCCTTCTTGATTTTCAGAAGATTCGCAGTGATAAGATCATATGCTTCGTCCCAGCTAATACGATTGAAATCGTAAGAGCCCTTGGGCCCCACGCGCTTCATTGGATGTTTGACTCGGTGTTTAGAGTAGACTATTTCCGGTGCATGTTTGCCACGCCGACATATCATACCTAGTGTATGATTACTATCGGTCCGGATATCAACCAGCTTATCTTTATCAAACCCAACTTCCACCCAACAACCAGCCGGACATATACCACAGAGCCCCTTTCGCCACTCTAATTTCGACTCGCATTCTT
>JAZFXR010000053.1:0-4779 GCA_036448835.1 Dehalococcoidia bacterium
CAAGTTCATATAGTATAATACACCTATTCCTGGGATAGCCAACATGGGTAAGAAAATTAAGATAACAGTTGGAGAGATTGAAGCAGAAGCCGAGCTAAACGATACCCGAACAGCTCAGGCAATCTGGGAAGTGTTACCTCTCAAAAAGCAAGTCAATCTCTGGGGAGACGAAATATACTTCTCGATTCCTCTTAGCCTTGCGCTAGAGGCTGGACAAGAATTGGTAAACGTAGGAGATTTAGGTTACTGGCCTGACGGAAATGCGTTTTGTATCTTCTTCGGGCCGACGCCTATAAGCCAGAGTGGTGAAATTCGCCCGGCGAGCCAGGTCACCGTTTTCGCTAAAGCCATCAGCGACGCCACTGTATTCAAAAAAGTATCCACAGGAACGGAAATCACCATCCGGAGAAAGGAATAATTTCCTGAATATCATTTAGGAGGCAAGAACGTTGAAAAACAAAGCAGAGAATAAGCAAGTACTGGTCATTTTGGGTAGCCCAAGGAAAAAAGGAAATAGCTCTACCTTAGCAGCCCGGATTTCGCGAGGGGCAAAATCCGCTGGCGCGGAAGTAGAAACTTTGTTTCTTCAAGACCTGAAAATCAGCCCATGCAGGGGTTGTGATACATGCAAAAAAGATGATAGCAAAGGATGTGCAATCAACGACGACATGCAGGAAATATATCGAAAGCTGATAAAGGCAGATGCCTGGGTCATTGGCAGCCCGGTTTATTGGTTTACAATGTCCGCTCAGACAAAGATATTCATGGATCGCTGTTATGCACTTCCCGCTTATGCAAAGAATCCCTTTGCAGGCAAACGGATCGCCATCGCAATGAGTTACGGGGACATTGATGCCGTCAAATCCGGATGTGTGAATGCATTGCGAACATTTCAGGATGCTTTCAGATACACAAGATCTAAGATAGTCGGTATGGTGTACGGCAGTGCGATGAAGGCTGGTGAGATTGTAAATAATAAGGCTTTGATGCGGGAAGCTGAAGAGCTGGGAAAACTGCTGGTCAACCGTTAACTGGACGTCAATGTCCAATCACTGACGGGATATCGCTCAAGTACACTCATAGTCGCTTGTTTCACCTGTAACGAATGGCCATTAGGAATATTCGCCATAACCTTAATACAAGTTTAAGTTCGACGGCCAGGATTCTCTCGAACTAGAACTAACGAATTATCACAGACAATTAGTGATGGCAAATCGCAGATTTTCAATACAGAGGTGCGCAAGGTAAAAGGATATGTGGAAGAATATTGCAGCTTACGGTTGGGTTACCGACTTAAAAGACCTGACACAGCAAGTATAGATGTAATATCTAGTTTAAATCCCGGTCCCATGCTGGTGGACAGAAATACACTTCTAATATATTGTCCTTTAGCGCCACTGGGCTTTGCCTTGACGATAGCTTCGACCGCTGCTGCCAGGTTCTCCAAGAGCTTATCCTTATCAAAACCGATTTTACCAATAGGCAAATGAATAATAGCTGTTCTGTCTAAACGAAATTCGGCTCTACCCTTGCGAGCTTCATTCACAACTCGAGCTAGATCCTGAGGTGGCACTACTGTGCCAGACTTGGGATTTGGCATCAAACCTCGCCGACCTAAAATCTTACCGAGCCTGGCTACTTTAGGCATCATGTCAGGTGTGGCAACAGATACATCAAATTCAAGCCAGCCACTTTCAATTTGTTTAATAAGCTCGTCTGCCCCAGCATAGTCAGCCCCTGCTTCCTCTGCCAATTTTACGCCTTCACCTTGGGTAAAGACGAGCACTCGTGTCTTCTTTCCAAGTCCATTAGGTAATAGGATTACACCGCGTACTTGCTGGTCAGCACTGCGAGGATCGACTCCCATCTTTAAATGGAGTTCAACGGTCTCATCAAATTTGGCATAGGAAGCTTTTTTAGCTAATTCAATCGCTTCTTCAGGAGAATAGGTCCTTGACTTATCTATAATTTTACTAGCTTCCTGGTATTGCTTACCATGTTTTTCCATTTACTTATATCCTCGAAAATCTATTCTACCTCGACTCCCATGCTCCGAGCCGTGCCAGCAACAATACTTGCTGCCTTCTCAATATCAGTCGTATTAAGATCCTTCATTTTATTCCGTGCGATTTCATAAACTGTATCTTTACTTATCTTGCCTATTTTCTCGCTTCCGGTATTACCGCTACCCTTTTCTACTCTCAAAGCGCGTCGTAACAGATCAGAAACAGGCGGCATCTTGGTCACAAAGTTAAAGGAGCGATCCTCATATACAGTTATCTCAGCAGGAATGATAAAACCTTCTTGAGAAGCAGTTCGTTCATTATATTCCTTACAGAAAGCCATGATATTAAGACCATGTTGCCCTAAAGCAGGTCCGACAGGCGGTGCTGGAGTAGCTTTACCTGCAGATATCTGTAACTTAATGATTGTTTTAACTTTTTTCGCCATTACCGAATCTCTCTTTCCTTGTGTTCTGGGCTCTTACTCAGGCTCTCTATATCTTTTCTATCCCCAGGAGGTCTAATTCCACAGGCGTTTCCCGACCGAAGAGTGATAGTAAAACTATTGCCTTACCTTTGTTCAAATTCAGTTGTTCCACTTTGCCGATGAAGTCGATAAAAGGCCCATTCGTTACACGTACACTATCTCCTTCTTTAAAAGTCATTGTAACCTCGGTAGGAGCTTCGTCCATGCGTCGCAAGATGGCATCCGCTTCTTTGCTAGGTAGAGGAACAGGTTTAGTACCGGCACTCACAAAACCAGCGACTCCAGGGGTGTTGCGTACTATATCCCAACTATATTCGTCTAAGTTCAGATTTACCATGATATAGCCTGGGAAAGCCTTCTTAGTCATCGTATATCGTTTCCCGGCTTTGATTTCAATCTCCTTAGTTGTAGGTATCACCACATCAAATATCTTATCACCCACATCCATATATTTAATACGTTGTTCTAAATTCCTCCTGGCCTGCTCTTCATGACCTGAAGAGACATATAACAAGTACCATTCTCCATCAACCATTAATTGTTATCCACCTAGAAGCAAAAAAAGTTGTGTAAAAACATAGTCTAAACCACCCAAAATAGCCCCTACAACAGCACACACAAGGAGCACTAAGAGACTCAACCTCAAGGCCTCTTGCCTCGTTGGCCAGTGTGCTTTCCGCAGTTCAGCTATTACCTCAGCAAAGAAACTGAACCTTGATTTTTTAGCCGGAGCGGACCTGGTACCCGCTTTCTTAGCGTGAGTTGTCATAAGTTACTTTGTTTCCCGATGAACAGTATGGCCACGACAATGAGGACAATACTTATTCAACTCCAGCCGTTGCGGATCGTTCTTCTTGTTCTTCGTAGTAGTATACGTTCTCCGCAAACATTGATTGCAGGCCAGGTGGATAATTATACGTAAATCGCCCTTCTTTTTAGCCACGTTTAGAAACTTATGTAGTGCTCAGGAGCAGATATTCATGCGATAATCTTGCTAATCACGCCAGCACCGACTGTCCTGCCTCCCTCCCTTATAGCAAAGCGTAGTCCTTCCTCCATCGCCACGGGGTAGATTGTCTTAATCTTCATGTGAGTCAGGCTGTCACCCGGCATAGCCATCTCCACACCGTCAGGAAGACTAATTTCACCCGTAACATCCATAGTTCTAATAAAAAACTGTGGTTTATAACCATTGAAGAAAGGTGTGTGCCTGCCGCCTTCCTCCTTAGTTAAGATATATACTTCAACGTCAGCTTCGGTATGAGGCTTGACCGTATTTGGTTTAGCCAGCACCTGCCCTCGCTCTATTTCATCCCGGTCTATTCCCCTCAACAGCACTCCGACGGCATCGCCGGCCTCTGCCTCGTGCATAGTCTTATGGAACATCTCTAAGCTAACTGCCACTATTTTCCTTGTCTCTTTTAATCCTATTATCTCCAGTTCATCACCAGACTTGATCATGCCGCGTTCAATCCGGCCGGTAGGCACAGTCCCCCGCCCCTTGATGCTAAACACGTCTTCTACGGGCATCAGAAAAGGTTTATCCTTTTCTCTCTCCGGTAGTGGAATATACTCATCTACAGAATCCATCAACTTCCATATTGGTCCACACCATTGACAATCCCTTTTTCCACAGCCACATTCCAGAGACTTGAGAGCACTCACTCTTGCAATGGGGATCTCATCACCAGGAAAGTTATACTTCTTAAGCAGGTCTCTAACTTCCATCTCCACCAAATCCAACAACTCAGGGTCATCTACCAGATCGACCTTATTGAGAGCCACCATTATACGGGGAACCTGCACTTGCCGGGCTAGAAGGATATGTTCCCTCGTTTGCGGCATAGGTCCGTCATCAGCAGCGACCACCAGAACAGCCCCATCCATCTGAGCAGCTCCAGTTATCATGTTCTTGATATAGTCAGCGTGCCCGGGACAGTCAACATGGCAGTAATGTCGTGTCTCAGTCTCATACTCGATATGGGAAATAGCAATCGTCAGTCCGCGAGCTTTTTCTTCAGGAGCATTATCTATGGAATCAAAGGTCCGGAATTGCGTAATGCCCGCTTTAGCTAACACCTGGGTTATGGCTGCAGTTAGTGTTGTTTTTCCGTGGTCAACATGTCCTATAGTGCCCACATTCACATGTGGTTTAACACGTTCATAAAGTTTCTTAGCCATTTTAGCCTCCTTTTATTTCTAAGCCCACAACCAGATTCGAACTGGTGACCCCGTTCTTACCAAGAACGTGCTCTACCTACTGAGCTATGTGGGCAAGTATGCATGAAA
>JAZFXR010000054.1:0-8882 GCA_036448835.1 Dehalococcoidia bacterium
GAGATAAGAATGTTTCTTGTCACTGTTACGATTAAAACTGCAATGAGATCTTGCTACTTTAATGCTAAAGGTAAAAGATGCAAATGTCCTTGAACTTGGTCTTTTTCCCCATTCCCATTCTGTAGACATTCCTCTATAAAGTGTTACTTCTTTCATACCAAGCAAGTGAAAATAGGCTCGAACAAAAGCAAGTCTGTGAATCAAATAATTGCGCCTATTTTCCTTTCGCCCTAATCCTTCAAAAATATCCCGCGTTCTCGGTATGTTATCTCGATAAGGTACCAAGCTCATCTCTGCCAGTACAATTGCCATACCCTTTATCCACTCACCTGAATTTGGATTCAAAACCATACTATCGGCCGTCCTTCGCTCGATTTCTTCCATCCCGATAGATCTCATATATAGCATTAAATCTCCGGCAAGGGACTTGGGGGCTGTACCAGACTTAAGGTCCGGCTGTTCCTGATCCTTGAAAAATATCGAGTTGCTTCTTAGCCAGTCCGTTATGATATGTTCGACAACTTCAATTTCTGATTCAGTTTGATGTTTCTCCTCCTCAACAGCCTCTATTGTCAATCTTCTTTGGTACCTCTGAATGGACGCTTCAATCCTTTTGATCCTTTTTGTATCCAGCCTTTCTGCATCCTTCGTAAATTGGTAACGAATAACGCCCTCAGCCGGAACATCCCAATACTTCCCTTTATCTTCAAAATCCATAATACGCCACCTGAACATCGCACTATCTTCAAAATACCTTTCGACCATCCCCGGAGTTCTTCTACCATCTAAGAGTCTGCAGTAATTTCCCTCAACCAGGAATGCAATTGTTCCAGGAGCAAATTCTGTATCGGGTAACCTATCTTTGTTGAATCGGTAAATACCCAAATGGTCCTCCTCCCGCGGTTAGGATGCCAGTCTCGGCTAATGGCCAGGGCATATCCGAAGTTCTGAAGAGTTTAATTCGGATCCCATTTACTGACATCGCACCGGCTGTATATGTTCCATCCCACAGCGACAACGGTGCCGCCGGACTTAACGCGCACCGTGAGGACGTGACCTACGGCGACCTGGCTAATGCTCCTCCAGCCGCCGATATTACACTGCCCCCAATCGTTGGATCCCACTACTACTCTGCTGCTTTTCCAAGGGATATTGTATCACCCGCGAGGTGAATATCAATACCCTCTTTGCAGCAGCCACCGATACGTCCAAAAGTCTGAAAGTTGAGCGCCCCCAAGCAGGATACCGTTCCATTGATGAAAGCTCATGGCTTCGAGTGCTGTACGGATTACCAGCCAAGTCATTAGAATGCTTGTATTTGGCTGACATTACTGAAAGATTGTGGAAAATGGGTAAGGGGGTTGATATACTATGATGTATAAGCTGGAGTTTTCGGGAAAGAGGCTGTTGGAATGAGACTCTAACCTGATGCTTGAGGAGGTACTATGCCGAACCTACGATCATTCTTTTCAAATATGTCCGTTAAGATGCCGCTTCACAGGAAGCTCTATCTTGTTCTGCGCAACTGGGGAATAAAGATAATCAGAAGACAGAACTGTTGTGGGCATCCTGGTGAACCTGGTTGTTGTGAGTGAGCCATTTAATCCTCTTGTGAAGAAGTTATTACTTATCCTCACATAGCTCTACAATTATGAGGCTTACGCCGGAGACTGCCTCCTTATTATTAATTGTGGATTAGAGAGTCGCGCAGCACAGCAGTTCTAAAAGATATGAAATCCTATCATCCGAGATATCCTATCAGCTCTCGGCTGCGACTCGGATGGCGCAGCTTGGCAAGTGCTTCCTTTTCAATCTGGCGTATTCGCTCTTTGCTGAGGTCTAACTCTGTGCCAACTTCCGCGAGGGTACGACTATACTCATCGTTCAGCCCATACCTCAACTCAATGACACGTCGCTCTCGGGGTGCCAGTGACTCTAATGTTTTACTCAACTCTTCCTTGAGCAAAATTTCATTGGACTGCTCCTCGGGTTGCACAATCGTCTGATCCGCAATGAAATCACCAATTTGGCTTCCATCTTCTCCCACAGGTTTGTTTAAAGAAACAGATACGCCGGAAATCATCTTAAGCAGCGATTCTATTTTCTTGGACGATAATCCCGTCTCAGAAGCCAGTTCTTCCTCGGTTGGCTGCCGGCCAAGCTCCTGAGGCAGGTTATTCTTTGCACGCGATAGCTTCGTTAAATTATCAACTACGTGTCCAGGCAGATGTACAATACGCGATTGATCATTGACTGCCCGGTTGATTGCTTGCCAGATCCAGGGAATAGCATAAGTACTAAACTTAAAGCCTCTACGATGGTCAAATTTTTGTACTGCCTGCATTAACCCGATGTTGCCTTCCTGGATGAGGTCAGATAAGGGCACACCCCAATCAGTACGTCTTTTAGCAACGCTTATGACCAGGCGTAAATTGGCTCGAATCAACTGATTAGTCGCTTGGCGTGCCCTCTTTCTTATTTGTTCAAGGTGCTCAGCAATTTCTGTTCCACGGTTTTCCAGCTTGTCACGAAATTCTAACGACTGCAGCACATCCCCAAATTCTGCTAAGGAATCTTTCTGGTCCGCCTCTTCTAGCAAATGCCAAGGTATCAGTCGACTGTCCAGTGACAATTCGATCAAGCCCTCTTCGACTCCGGCTTGACTCACACCGATAGTTTCAGCTATAGCGTTAGATAAATGTTGATCAATCTTGCCATCGATTGCACTACGTACATCTGGGTGCGATACCTTCCTTGCTATCGTCGGGTGCGGAGGGAGATTAAGATACTGGTAGAGAGCTTCAAAGGACAAATGCGTTCGACTGAGGCGCGACACCAAGGCTGACAATAGATCAATTGCCGACGCCTGATCACCATATTCGGCAATCCAGTCTTTTTCAAGTCGTACAAGGTGCTTCCCATCCTCTACATGGCTAGCCAACATTTTTGCCTCTTCAGCATTGAGGAGAGCAGTCTGCCCCACTTCACCCAAGTACAGATCTAACGAATCCTCATCAAAACTAAAACTTTGCTTTTGAGGACCAATCTGCAGTTCAGGGATTTCTTCATCAATCTCCTCATCAACCGAATCCAGTTTCTCGTCCTCAGAAAAAACTTGTTGTTTATCTTCAACCGTTTCTAAAACAGTGATCATCTTTACCTCCTTTATATTCTTCGTTCAAACAATTGCATTCTTCACACAAATTCATTATAGGTAGGGAGGCGATTGTTGTATGCGACTTTTATCTCACTCAGGTATGGCGACGTGATAGCGAACATCCGATACCAAAAATATTAGCTGGGAAAACAGGTGGGACTATTGTGTGAAAGGTTTTGCTTGGGTTCTATGGCTTTTGGATAACTATCTCAAAGGGGCAACTTATGGCTCCAGTGGTGCAGACGGCTTCGCAGTCCGTACACCAATCGCAGTCCACTATTGTAACAATAGTAATAACATTATTAACTATCACCAGGGCACCGCAACCGCACACACTGACGCATAAACCACATCCGTTACACTTTTGCGGGTCTATAACAGGCATTTCAGCCACTGATTTCGGTCTCCATTTTCAGCTATCTTAAAAGTTCAGCTTGTAATCCGTCTGTGATTTTTGTCTCAATAAGACACCTCCACTATCTTCTGGAGAGTTTCTTTATCCGTAATCACTATGCGGTGGCGATCCAACTTGATTGCGCCTGCATCTTCTAATTCCTTTAATGACCTGCCCACTACCTCCCGAGCAGTACCTGCCATAGCTGCCATCTCCTGCTGTGTAAGCCGTGGTCCACGGCCCATTTCACCACCGACGTGTTCGACGAGTATTTTGGCTACTCGGCCAATGACATGCTTGAAGGACAGGTCCGCAACCAGTGATACGAGGTGACGTACTCGACTTGCCAGTACCTTAATTATATTCAATGAAATTTGTGGATGATCCTTAACGATAGTTTCCATATCATTCCGCTTTATCCCGTAAAGAAGAACTGGCCCCATAGCCTGAGCACTTACGGGATTTAGCCCACCGTCAAAGATAGGAACATCGTTGAAGGATTCCCCGGGGCGCACAATGCTCAATATTTGCTCCTTCCCTTCGACTGAGGTCTTGAACACTTTCACGACCCCGGAAGCGACGAAGTACAAATTCTCAGCGGATTCGCCCTCAGGCAAGACTATTTCTGCCCTGTCGACAGTTTTTTCGAAGATGAATTCTTTAATAGACTCAAGTTCAGCAAAGCCGAGACCCGAAAAGTATAGAATGCTTCTTAGGAACTCTAACTGGACGGCCATTCCTCATATCCCCACAAGGTAGCAAAATCTAATCTATTATAACACCTGAGTGATTGTTATGGCTCTTAACGTACGTATAAATATCATACTTTTGTAATGTTTACCATCGATATTTTATGACTTCTCTATGGCAAACGGACTATGATTTTAATAAAGGGGTATCCGCTGCCGTCATGCCGAATAATACTATTCAAATCTGGTAACTTGATAGTCTGTTGATATATGTCTCCCATGGAACTAAAAATAAGCATTAGGGAGTGTTATATATTAGATAAATAACTAGCAGGGCTTGTATAATGAATATCTTGTTTCAGGCTGGTTATTTGAGTGTTTACAAATAGACACTGTCGAGGTGTTTAAATACTTGGCAAATTTAGTTCGGAGGGATTATGAAAAAATATGATGTAATTGTTATCGGTTCCGGATGTGGAATGAATATTGTTGAGGAAGCCCTGGCCCATGATTTAAGTGTGGCGCTGGTGGATAAAGGTCCGGTCGGAGGTACCTGTGCTAACCTTGGCTGTATCCCATCCAAAATGCTTATATTTGCTGCCGATAGGACAGCCGAGATACAGGAAGTGAGAAAGCTGGGTATTGAAGCCGAGATAAAAAATATTGATTTCGGATTCATCATGGAACGCATGAGGAAATCTGTACACGAAAATCATGGGCATATGAAGCAAGGTATCGCCCAGACGAAAAACTTGGGCTTTTATGAAGGTGAAGGACACTTTGTTGACGATTACACCATCGAGGTTAATGGTGAAGAAATAAAGGGCGATAAGATTTTCATCGCTTCAGGTTCACGTCCCCTGATACCCCCAATAAAGGGATTGGGTGATGTGGATTTCCTGACCAATGAAACCGTATTGCAGTTAAAAGAGAGGCCGGAAAGCATAATAATTATTGGCGGTGGTTATATTGCGGTGGAATACGGTCACTTTTTTGCTGCCATGGGTACAGAGGTGACCATACTGGAAATGGCAGATCGGTTGGTCCTTGCCGAAGAACCGGAAATAGCCGAGGTTTTGAAGAAGGAACTAAGTCGGCGCATGGATGTTTACACCAATGTTCGGGCTGAAGAAGTGAAGGGAAATGAGTTTGGCATTACTGTTACAGCAACGGATGCAAAGAGTAGTGCGAAAAAGGAATTCAAAGCGCAGAGAATTCTGATTGCCGTGGGACGAAGGTCCAATGCTGACCTGCTGAGAGTGGAGAATACGGGTGTTGAGGTTGATAAGAGAGGTTTTGTCCAGGTTAATGAGTATCTTGAGACCGCCAAAAGAAATATATTCGCTGTGGGTGATATCAATGGTAAACAAATGTTTACGCATGTAGCTAACGCAGAAGCCTCTGTGGCCGCCGATAATGCCATGCATGGCAGCAAAACAAAGGTGGACTACAGCGCTGTCCCTCATGCCGTCTATTCCCACCCCCAGATCGCATCCGTAGGAATGACTGAAGAAATCGCCAGAAAAACGCATAAGGTTCTGGTTGGCAAGGCTAAATATTCGGAGGTGGCTAAGGGTGAAGCCATGATGGAGGAGACCGGTTTCGCTAAGGCTGTTGTAGAAGCAGATACGGGAAAGATACTCGGCTTTCATATCATTGGTCCGTATGCCCCTATTCTGATTCAGGAAGTGATAGATGCCATGGCATCAGGCATTAGCATTGATCACATACAAGCAAGTATGCATATCCATCCAGCACTCACAGAACTAGTGCCTCAGTCGTTAATTAACTTGAATAACATTGATTCGTGATTTCCTGAACATGGGATAATAGCTTATGGCTATAATGTAGATAATCGTCCTTCCAACTGTGCATTCAACGCTTTGATTACAATCCTTTTCTTAGTAACCAATAATATGATATTGCCACAATTGTGAACCGAATGTCTTCTCCGGTAAGTGCTGAAGTAAGACAGAACAGTTACTCCTGCAGACCCTGTATGAGGCCCGTGTTAGATATCTAAATAAGGGCAATTATCTTATTTGGTTTCTTTCTTCTCCTCGGTATGGAAATTCTTTAGCCGTTCTGCCATCTCCTTTAGCCGCCTGTCAATAAGATAATTAACCGTGCTCTTCGGATAAGTACCGTCTTTCTGCCTCTTGCCTGCGGTTACGCCTGTTAATATTTCGATGCCCTCATTAATCGTTTTAGCTGAGTAGATATGAAAGTGTTCCTGCTTGACCGCCTCAACCACTTCCTCCCGGAGCATTAGATTTCTCAGATTCTGATGGGGTATCAGTACTCCCTGGTCACCGCTGAGCCCTTTAGCCTGGCATACCTTAAAGAAGCCTTCTATCTTCTGGTTGACGCCACCGATCGGCTGGATCTCACCTTTCTGGTTCACTGAACCGGTGACGGCTATGTTTTGCCTTATCGGTATTTCCGAAAGGCTGGAGAGAATAGCGTACAGCTCCGCAGAGGAGGCACTATCCCCTTCCACTCCTTGATAGGACTGTTCGAAACACAGGCTGGCGGACAGAGACAGGGGTTTGTCCTGGGCATACTTCCAGCCCAGATAGCCACTCAGAATCATCACCCCTTTGTTGTGAATCGGACCGCTAAGCTGCGACTCTCGCTCTATGTTGATGACGCCACCACGCCCCAGAAAAGTCTTGGACGTAATCCTTGACGGTTTGCCGAAGCTGATGTCGCCGAGCGAGTAGACGCTCAAGCCGTTGACCTGGCCGACTACTTCGCCTTCGGTATCTATCATGATGGTACCGCGATTTATCAAGTCTCGAATTCGTTCATCAATAAGGTTATGCCTGAACAGCCGCTCATCCATAGCTTTCTGTACGTGACGCGCCGAGATAAATCTGGCATTATCCTTTAGGGCCCAATAATTGGCTTCCTGGATCCAGTCTTTGATCTGAGCGAATCTCGAGGACAGCCGCTCCTGGTCAGCCACCATTCTGGCAGAATACTCGATGATCTTGGCAACGCCGCTGGGATCAAAATGCTTAGCTTCACACTCGTCACAAGAGCCAGAGAGAAAGGCGGCGTAAGCTATCATGTTGTCTTTGGTCTTTTCAATCTCCGAATCGAAGTCAGCTTTGACCTTGAAGATCTCCCAGAAATCTTCATCGTGAATGGATAGCAACTGGTAAAGCATAGCATCACCGGTGAGTATCACCTTTACCTTCATCGGCATGGGTTCTGGGCGCAATCCTTGAGGCGCGGTGACCCCGAACTGCTCGAACGGGTCTTCTATTCGGACTTCTTTGTTTCTAATTGCCCGCTTAAGTGCTGGCCAGACGCCAGGATTCATCAACACATCATTTATACTGATTAACACGTAGCCACCATTGGCTTTGCTGAGAGCGCCCGCCTTCAGCATTGTATGATCGCTCAGGTAACCGCCCAACAGGAACCGCCGCTCTATCTTGCCGAACATATTGCTGAAATTGGGATTGCTTTCGATAATCACTGGGGGCCCTTTGGCTTCACTGTTATCCACAAAGACATTCACCTGGAAAGGAAGGAAAGGATTTCTTCCCTCGATAACCTGACTCAGTGGAGCTCCGAGCGTGGGATTTACCGGCTCTTCAGTTCCCTTGAAGAGTTCAAGGTTATCGAGTATATAAGATTTGAGGGCGGCAAGATATTGAGCTATCATCGGCCGATTAGAATATTGCTTGAATAATGAACCGAATGAGTCGGAGACGGTATACTCGCCGATGTCTTTGTCCAGTTTCTTTAATCTCTCCACGGCCTTCGTTTGTACACTGCTGGCGGTTTCAAAGTTTGCTTTCAGTTTCTTGCGTAACTTAGCTTGCCTGGACTCGAGTTGTTTCCTTGTACCTTGGTCGAGAGCAAGGTATTCTTGTTCCTGCATAGGGCGGTCCTCTTTCATGGGAATCAAGGCCGGCCCGGCGGGCGTCATTTGGAAGATAAAGCCCTGACGACGAGCCTCACCAGATATCTCCTCGAATAACTTCTGCTGCTCAACCTGTGCTTTTTCCACCAGCTTTTGTCTCTGGCCTTTGTACTCCTCACTGGAGAAAGCTTCCCCGAGCCCTTGGCGGATTTTGTTAAGCAACGCAGCCATATCTTCACGGAATGCCTTACCCTTACCCTGGGGCAGGCTGACTATATGAGGGCTATCGGGTTCCTTGAAATTGTAGAGGTAGCACCAGTCGTCCAACTGGAAAGTCTCTCCCCGAGCTTCTTGGTCCTTGATAACTCGTTCAATATAGGCTTTCACCATGCTCGTCTTTCCAGTTCCAGTGAGACCGGCGACATAGATGTTATACCCGGCGTTGGCCATGTTTATGCCGAACTCTACTGCACGCGTTGCTCGCTCCTGGCCAACAAACTCCCGAAGCGGGGCTAAGTCCTTGGTACATTCAAAATTAAACATTTTGGGGTCGCATTCCCAGCGAAGCTTGCTAACCGGCACTTCGTACTTCTTGGTTTCCATTACTCTCCTTTCAGGTAAAACAGATTATCTCTGACCTAACTTAGACTTTCTTCTTGCCATGAAACAATTCACTGCTGGCACCGGGGTATACTATATACTATATGCTCTGATTCGGGAGCAGGTGTACCGACCTCGAGCCATATTCCGCCCTTTGATCTCCTT
>JAZFXR010000055.1:0-8068 GCA_036448835.1 Dehalococcoidia bacterium
ATCTATGAAGTAAATCTCATGAATAACTTCTGGTCTCCCGGAAAGTATCATGGTTTTCTTCACACTTTCAAATATGATAAGGAAAAGGTGATACTTGACAAATATACAATTATCGAAGCTAATCAGACGCGAGTATTCTATAATTGGCTACAACACTTTAGTCGTGAAATGATAGAGAATGAACTGAAAACTCACGGATTCAGTATAAATGACTTCTTTTCAGACGTTGCAGGTTCGGTATATGATCCGGAAAGCGAAGTACTTGCTGTCCTCGCCGGCAAGGCATAGTAATTTAGCAGGTCACCCAATGCTAATCGAAAAGGCAAACGGTATTAAATAGCTATACGCATGAAAGGGCAAAGATCCCGATGTTCGTCCAGTGACAGGTCAAGTTAACTGCGTCCTCGTCTTGAATCCAGATTGGTTTCTGTGCCCCATCCCCTGCCCTTAACCAGCTCTGTTGTTATCTGTGGAAGTCGGACTTGAAGGGCTGACGTGCGAGGCGGTGCTATAAAGATTCACTTAGGACGCAATTTTCTCTTAAGATACCGTACGCCGCGGAGAGTGTGAACTGCTATGATGGCTATGACTAACCGGGGTATCAGTAACCACAAAGGATTTACTCCCAATGCCAGGAATAAGGCGGGTTCCTCTACTATACTATGATTGACAGCAATAGAAACCTGAAGATGTTCCAGTTCTTCCTTCGTTAGATGTTTCTTCTTAGCTTCTTCCGCAATAACGGCGCTCCCATATAGCAGGCCGAAACCGGCACCCGTTACCCACATCGTTGCTGCTTGATCGGGTAGTCCAAGGACTTTCATCAACGGCTTGAAAAACCTAACCAGATATCTGATCCATCCTAGATACTCCAACGCGTAGAGCGCCATCATAACTAGCATGATGATTATGAAAATCCTGCCGCATAAGCGCAGTGTATCAATAGCCCAACCTTTCAAAACTTCAGTAAACGGAGCCTGAGCTGCCAGGCTGGCTGGTAAACTAATGCTCTGGCTAGTATCAGTGAAGAATTGGGAGACAACGAACACAGCCAAAATAGCTGCGCCAATACGAACCAGAGTTGCTTTAACGATATTTAAACCCGCTTTATGTTGGACTATGCCTTCAACAATGAGCATGTGGGCAATGGTTATGAATAAGGCGATCAAGATGACTTGTTCAATGGTAAAGGGAAGTACCACCATGATGGCGATCCCCGCGTAGAAGCTTACTGTCGTCGCAACTATAATTGGCAACGCTGCTGCGGCAGGCAGGTTGATCACGTTCATTAAGGGATGTAGCAAGAAATCCAGATAACTTAGCCAACCAGTCCACTGGATAACAGCTGCAACGAAGGAGACAGGGATGATAATCTTACATATCCAGACAAAGCTGCCCCACCCCCTTTTGGCTCCTGTGCGGAGGCCTATTTTCAGTTGAGATCGGAATTCAGACATCTAATCGAAAAAGTCACCCGGCAGTCTTTGGAGCTCTGTATTCCTTAACCCTGAACCCAAGATTGTGTAACTGTTGTTCCGTCGCCTCTAAGGTTGCGCGTTCCAGGCTGCCTCTGGTCTCCGGTCGAGTGGCGTTGAGACCTGCAGCAACGCTGGCCATGATAAGCGACTTTCGTAAATCGTTACCCATAACATAGTAAGCAGCAAAGCCCCCTGCAAAGACATCTCCACAGCCTACTGTGCTAACTACATTTAGACCTAGTTCTTCAAGAGGCAAGGCCGGAGCTTCGATTACCAGCCCACCGTCCGGTTCGAGCATGGCAGCTCCCTGGGCACCAAGTTTAAGCACTACGTGATTGCGAAATCCCAGCCCCTTTAGCTTCTGTAAACTAGTATTTGATCCATCTGTTCCCAGTAAAGCCCTTGCCTCCGTCTCATTCAAGAAGAGGACTTCTGCATGCCTGGCGAGGGATTGCACTGCCTTCCGGTTTGGGCTTATCAAAATCCCAGGGTCCCACAGCAGGGGGACACTATGCCACTTTGCCAGTTTTATTAGCTCCTCTGCTATCTCCAAAGGGGGATCGGTGAGGACAATACCCCGGCATCCCTGTAGCAGTTGCTTGACCTGTTCCTTGTTCAGGTGTCCCAGACCCAGCCTGGCATTGGCCCCCAGATGGCTGGCAATAATGTTCTGTCCCGTCTGGTCAATCAGGATATACGCCTGACCGGATTCCATTCCCTCAATGTAGTCGATGCCATCAGTGATGACTCCTTTATCTTCCAGGGCCGCAATCTGCTGGCGAGCAATTTCGTCTCTGCCCAGGGCGCCAATCAGGGCAACTTCTTTAGCCCCCAAAATCCGTGCTGCAGCTACAGCAACGTTTCCCCCTGTTCCTCCGGATACACGAGTGACATGTTTTATGGTAACCTCTTCACCGGGCACCGGCAGCCGTTTTACGAAGCAGCTAATATCCCAGTTTATGGCGCCACATACTACCAGACTGGCCATATTATTCCCCTAATATACGTGATATGAATAGCTCAAGAAAGCGAGGGCCTTCCACTCCAGATGCTATATATGTCAACTGAGAGTTACCCGATGGTACTATACGAGTAACTCCCCTATCCCAGTCATTTCCTCTGATTACTTCTACCGTTGCCGATGTAAAATCTAGTAAGGAAGCATCAAGCAGCATTGCCAAAGCTAGCGGGTCATGCATCCTGCAGCATCCGTGGCATTTTACCTCGTATTCTACCAGTCGGACAGCCAGATGTGCAGCCGGTGTACGTCCCGTCTTAATCTGCTCCAGATGCTGGTTATTCAGGCAAGCCGTAGGGTCCATGGTTACATCCAGCCCTACGGCAAAGATGTCCGCCCCGGAACTGAATACTATGTGTGCGGCTTCAGGGTCCTGCCAGATATTGAACTCGGCGAAGGGAGTGCGATTCCCCTTGCCGTATGGCGTTACGTCATATGCACCACCCATGAGAACTAACCTGACTAAGAGTCTAGGCAATTCGGGATAAAGGTCGAAGGCATGAGCTACATTGGTCAGAGGTCCCGTGGCTAACAGAGTGACTTCTCCCGGAGCATCCAAAACCAGCCGGGCAAGGAAATCCCAGGCTTTTGACGGATATAGCGGCAGCTCGGGAGGAGGCAAGTTGCAGTCACCCAGCCCATCTGGACCATGGTAGTTCAAGGCATCTTCTAAAGGATGATGCAGGGGGGTTGCTGCCCCCATGGCTACCGGGATGCTCCTGATGTTCAGGAATTCTAATATACTGCGAGCGTTAGCACTGGTCATTTCCACAGGAGCATTGCCTGCCACCGTGGTGATGCCCAGAACCTGGACCTCAGGTGATTCTAACGCCAGAATCAAAGCCAAGGCATCATCAATGCCCGGGTCCATATCCCAGACTACTTTCTGCATAGAATTCTACCAGATACACTAACATAAATTTCATAGGAGCTTAAGGCCATTGACAGAAATCGCAATATAAAAGCCACTAAGAAGCAAAATATTGCACGACCCCAAAAAGCCGCACTGAAATCGTGCCCGGAAATTAGTCAATGAGACTGCCACGCTTTGCTCGCAATGACAGGTAGAACAATGTCTTAGCTCTCCATATCGGGCTTCAGCTTCAGAATCTAGGCTTTTAGAGATTTATGATATGGAATCAGGCCACCGGCTTCCACCATGTCAATAAACCAGGTTGGAATTATCAGGCGAAACTCAAACTCCTTGCCCGTACTCAGGTTCTTAATGGTACCCTGTCTGAGGTTGATCAATATTTCATGCCCGGTTTTAAATTCAGAAGAAATTCCCGGCAAATCTATGGCCGGGCAGCCAAGGTTCCAGAAGTTCCTGAAAAATATCCTGTGGATTGAGTCGGCAACTACAGCTCGGACACCCTTGTACTTCAGAGTTTCTGCAGCCTGCTGCCTGCTTGAACCAATGCCGAAGTTCTCTTGGGCGACTATAATGTCCCCCTTGGTAACATTGGTGAGGAAATCACCGGGCACATTTTCACGTTGCTCAACATCGCTTAGCCCGCTTTTAGCGATGAACTCTTGATATTGGCTCTGGCTTGTTTCATCGCCACCCATAATGAACCTCCCGGCAAAGAGTTCATCAGTGTCGACATCCTTACCAAACTTCCAGACACGACCTTTTAGTTCCATCTATGCCTCTCAGAAAAACTCCCGTGGGTCACTTATTTTGCCCTTCAACGCCGAGGCTGCCACTGTCGCTGGTGATGCCAGGTAGATCCTGGCAGTTGTATCTCCTACCCGGCCCTGAAAGTTACGATTTGCCGTGCTTATGCAAACCTCGCCCGGTCCGAGAATGCCCATATGGGCCTCCATGCACGGTCCACAGGTGGGTGGACCAACCACAGCACCAGCCTCTACAAATATCGATATTAGCCCCTCCTCCAGAGCAGCCTTTAAGACCTCTTGTGAGGCTGGTATCACAATAACCTTGGTAAGTTTATCCACCTTTCTGTCCTTGAGTATTTTGGCAGCAATCCTTAGATCTTCCAGTCGCCCGTTTGTGCACGAGCCGATGAACGCTTGGTCGATTCTGGTGCCCCCGACCTCAGTAACTCCAACAGCATTGGATGGTTTTGGCGGCACAGCAACCAGGGGCTCCTTAATATCATCAGCATGAAACTCCAATGTTTCCGTATACTCTGCATCCTGATCACTCCGGACGAGCTCGAAAGGCTGGGTAGTCCTGCCTTTGAGAAAATCTACTAGTTTCTGATCAGGTTCGATGATCCCATTAGTGGCGCCTGACTCTATTGCCATGTTGGTTAATACCATGCGACCCGCCATGCTCATTTGCCTTATGGTGGTTCCCGTATATTGAAGGGACTTGAACAAAGCGCCGCTTACACCCAATTTCTTCAATACGAGAAGCATCAAGTCCTTGGACATTATCGGAGGCACGAGCTTTCCCTCGATATTTATCCTGATGGTACCGGGGACCCGTTCCCATAACCTACCTGTTTTGAAGACCGCTGCCATCTCATCAACACCGATCCCGGTAGCAAAAGCACCAACCACACCCGACGTCGTAGTATGGCTATCTACACCAACAAGGATAGTTCCGGGCAGCACATGGCCTTTCTCTACGAGCACCTGGTGGGCTATGCCCCCCTTGCCAACTTCATAGTAGTTCTCTATATCTTGTTCAACGACAAATTTCTTTATATTAAGGCACTTCTTGGCAGTATCTATGTCCTTGTTGGGCACATAGTGGTCCACAACCACTACTATTCTCGCCGGGTCCCAGACCTTTTCCATTCCCAGTTCCCTGAACCTGGCAATTGTATGTGCACCCAACGCATCGTGTATCATGGCCCGGTCCACAGAGACTTCGACAATCTCGTCTGGCTTCACAAATTTCTTGCCGGCTTTTCTAGCTAATATCTTCTCTACGAGAGTCATGGTCATCTTTCGTCCTGGAGACTCTTATCTTATCCTATTCAGCCAGGTATCGGCAATTACTATCAATCAACAGGCACCTTTGCATCAAGAGGCGCAACATGATAGTTTTGAGCTGGTGGCTATTCAAGCGGTCATTGAACTCTTAGAACAGGAATACGGCCCTCGCAACTGGCAGCCAGACAGGGACCCTATCGATGTGCTCATAGAAACCATACTGTCTCAAAATACCTCGGATGCAAACTCGGGAAGAGCTTTTGCTTCTCTTAAAGCCAGCTTCGATAGCTGGGAAGCTATAGCTATAGCTCCGGCAGAACATATTGCTGAGGCCATTAAGTCTGGAGGGTTGTCCCAAATCAAGGCAGTTAGAATCAAGCAGGTACTTGAGCAAATTGAAAAAGAACAGGGTCGTATCAGCCTTGTTGCCCTCAAATCGATGAACATGGCTGAAGTCGAAGACTACTTAATGCGTCTGCCCGGGGTAGGACATAAGACAGCTAGATGTGTGCTACTTTTTTCCCTAGGTAAGCCATCCTTGCCCGTGGATACCCACGTCTTTCGGGTAGCCAAACGATTGGGACTAATTGACTCCAAAACATCTGTAGAGAAGGCACATAGCTTGCTGCAGAAACACGTGCCACCCCCCAAGGTATATCAATTCCACGTCCACATGATAGAACATGGCAGGCGGATATGCCACGCTCGGTGGCCTCGCTGTAGCAGGTGTATATTCAGAGGCACTTGCCCCAGCTCGCTCTGCCAATCCACACCGGCTAGCAAGTGATATAATAATTCACATGGCGCAAATACTGAAGAGCAAGAACCTGGCCACCAAGTTTCAGATAATGGTGGAAATAGCAGCACATCAGCCTAACATACAGCAGAAAGATATCGCTCCAAGATTGGGCATCACTTCGCAGGCAGTTTCCGAGTACGTGAAGGAATTGATAAAGGATGGCTGGCTGAGCTCCGAGGGTCGTTCCCGATATCAGGTAACCAAGGAGGGCGTAGATTGGATTTTGCAGATGTCCCGGCAGTTACATAGTTACGCCTGGATTGTGAGCAAAGCCGTTGCTGATATATCAACCACCACTGCCATAGCTGATAGCACTTTGTCCGCTGGCCAACCGGCATCGCTTTATATGAAGGACGGCTTGCTCTTCGCCTCCAAGGTCATTAGGAGCAGAGGAGCCAAAGGAATAGCCGTGACTGAGGCTAAGAAAGGACAGGATGTCGGCATTCGCAATATCGAAGGAGTAATAAAACTTGAGCCGGCCGAAGTAATGATAGGCAAAGTACCCAACGTTCAAGATGGGGGTTCCCGGAGCACCGACCTTGCCCGATTGGAAAAGGAAGTAAAGAAAGCAAGGCTGGTGGGGTCAATGGGCACGGAATCCCTGGTAGCATTGACGCAAATAGGTGCAAAGCCTGATTACGTTCACGGTGTCAGAGAAGCAGCCATAGAGGCAGCTTATTGTGGCCTGCCTTCCTTAGTCGTCTGTAGCGAGGACAAGCTTCCAATTCTGGTACAGAGATTAGAAGAGGAAAACCTGGTTTACGAGATTATTGACCTGAGGAAAAGATAGATAACTCTCTATCTCTCCTAATCGCATATCCCTCTAAACCACAAGATTTTTTCAAGTATTACCCTCAAATCCCTTGACATTTTATCCTGCAACATTTAGAATGCGGAAAACAAGTTTACTTGTATAAACTAAACTAATGTTGCGTAAAGGGAGGCAAAAATGAATCGCATGAAAAGGTCCTGTAAGCAGATCTTTGCCCGGGGTATAAACTGGTTCCTGATGGCGCTTTTGAGCTTAGCTCTTGTTTTGACGGCCTGCAGCCCTACCGAGCAGATACCAACACAATATGTATTCGATGACCTGGGCAGGCTGGTCGCCATTAACGGAACACCCCAAAGAATTGTTTCCCTGGCTCCCTCTATCACTGAGATCCTGTTTGCCCTGGGTCTGGGGGACAAGGTGGTGGGAGTGACAGATTGGTGCGATTATCCTCCAGAAGCCCTGGACAAGGAAAAAGTGGGTAGCTATAACACACCAGATATAGAGAAGATAGTTGCTCTCAACCCTGACCTCATACTGGTCGCGTATGGTACTACAATGGACGTTATCAATAATTTGGTAGGACTGGGATTTACAGTATTCGGTATAAAGTCTACTGATTTAGATGACGTGCTTAATGATATTAGAACAGTAGGGGAAATAACCGATAAGGAAGTGGAGGCCCAGGCACTTACATCTGAAATGGCAGTAGGGATTCAAGCAGTAACTAATCAGACCGAAGAATTGGAACAAAGACCAAAGGTCTTTTATATCATCTGGAATGACCCGCTACAGACTGCTGGTTCCGGGACTTTCATCCACGAGCTAATTGAAAAGGGAGGCGGAGTGAACATCTGTGGTAACATCACAGGTTATCCAATAATCTCAATCGAAGAGGTCATCGCTCGCAATCCAGAAGTAATCATCACCAGCGCATGGCCGGGGATATACGAGTGGGCAATGAACTCAACTGAACTTGAGGTTACCGCCGCCAGACAGAGCGCTAGCGTCTACATGTGTGATGATAACCTAGTTCAACGCCCAGGTCCTAGACTGGTCAAGGGCTTAGAGTGGTTTGCCTATTTCATTCAGCCCGA
>JAZFXR010000056.1:0-30222 GCA_036448835.1 Dehalococcoidia bacterium
TCTTGGCTGGGGATCCAGGATTCGAACCTGGCCTAACTGATCCAGAGTCAGTCGTCCTACCGCTAGACTAATCCCCAGCAGGTTAACATTATAGCTGTTACTCTTGTATGAAGCAATAGCACAACGCCTATAACGTTGGTGTTAATGAAAAGCGAACAGCTTCCGCTGCCGAGTGTCAAGTCGGAGCACGGTTAGCGCTTGGTATATTGTGGTGCCTTGCGAGCTCGCTTGAGTCCGTATTTCTTACGTTCTTTGACTCTAGCATCACGCGTAAGCAAACCTTCTTTACGTAATACGGGCTTAAAAAGCTCGTTTTCCTTAACAAGAGCTCGAGCAATACCATGACGAATGGCTCCGGCCTGACCACTCAGCCCACCACCATTCACCTTCACCGTGACACGAAATTTGCCCATGTTATCTGTAGCCAGTAACGGATGTTCAATCATATGGCGATGCTCAGTTCTAGGGAAAGCTTCTTGATAAGGCTTATCGTTGATAATTATCTCCCCCTTGCCGGGCAAAACCCTGACTTGGGCTATAGCACACTTGCGTCTACCGGTCCCCCAAACATAACTTTCCTCGCTCATAAGTTATCACCTTTCCTTCGGTAATATTTCTCTTTCTTCACTCTTGGTCACTCCCAGCGCTTCGTCCAGGACGACGAAAAGAAACCTGGGCCTGGTGAGGATGCTCATTTCCAGCATAGACCTTCAGTTTCTTAAACATAGCTCTGCCCAGATTATTATGAGGTACCATTCCTTTAACCGCAAGCTCAATCACCCGACCAGGGTCTTTACTAAAGAGTTGCTCAAAACTCTGGCTCTTTAAGCCGCCGGGATACCCAGAATGCCTATAGTAAGTCTTTTGCTCGGCTTTCTTCCCGGTTACCCTCACTTTAGCAGCATTGATCACCACCACGTAGTCACCGGTATCAATATGAGGGGCATAAATCGGCTTATGTTTGCCCATAAGCAAATTAGCCACCTGTGTCGCTATTTTTCCCAAAGTTTTATCCGCGGCATCAATGACCCACCACTTTCGCTCGATATCTTTAGCTTTAGGACTATAAGTTTTCATCTTTAACTTCCCAAAGGCCCAGCATAATTGACCTTTTCAAGGCACAGGCCACAAGCACGGGAGACGGGACCCGCTAAACCCAAACTCTTTGCCTCCATTATATCATGAAAACGTTCTATACCCATCTTACGCAAACCCAGCCTTATTAAGAGACCCACGGTGCTTCGTACCTGGTGAGGCAGAAATGAATTAGCCACGACACGAAAAACGGTGAATTCCTCTTTCTTCTCGATTCCCGCTTCATAGACATTACGTAACGTACTCCTGCTGTCATCCAGAGAACTGGCAAAGGAGGCAAAATCGTGCTCACCCCGCATGAGTTCGCAAGCCTCATTCATCGCCTCTATGTCCAGCACTTTGGGCACAAATAAAGCAAATCTTCGACTAAGCGGCGATCGAGTATCGCTATTCAAAATATAATAACGGTACTCCCGGCTCACTGCATCGCGCCGGGCATTAAAGTCATCGCTAGCCCTGTAGGCTGCTCTTACCGCGATATCTTCGGGTAAATAATAATTCATTGCTCTAACCAGCGTCTTGGTATCCAATGTAGATTTCGCCCAGAAGCCAACCACCTGTCCCTTGGCATGCACACCAGCGTCAGTTCTGCTAGCTGCCATAACCCGGCTGCTTTGCCCACAAAATCGCCTTATAGCTTGCTCAAGCTCACTCTGAATAGTGGGCAAACCAGCTTGCCATTGAAAACCATGATATTGGGTGCCGTCATACTCGATAAGCAAAATAAACTTACTTAACCAATTCAATTTGAACCATAGGTGCGTTATCGCCAGGGCGGGGTCCCAGCTTTAGCAACCTCGTATAACCGCCATTACGGTCAGCATAGCCTGGAGCAATTTCAGCAAACAGCTTGTCAACTACTTTTTTATCGGTAATAAAAGCTAAGGCTTCCCGCCTCGAGGCAAGGCTACCATCCTTACCCAAAGTAATCATCTTTTCCGCCAAAATGCGAACTTCTCTAGCTTTAGCCTCAGTGGTGGTTATCTTTTCATGAGCCAAAAGTGACGTAACTTGATTTCGATATAACGCCCACCTATGCTCTGTCGGCCTACTTAAGTTTCGTCCTGCTACCTTGTGTCTCATTCTACTTCCTTCTTAGAAACAGGAAATCCTACCTTTTCCATGAGCTCCTCTACTTCGGCTTTAGACTTTGCCCCCAAACCAGGTAATGGTGGCAACCCTTCCCTGCCCTTCTCTATTAATTGTCCTAGAGTAAAAATACCGGCTCTCCTCAAACTGTTATAGGAGCGAGTTGACAAATTTAGCCCTTCCAGAGGAGTATCATATTGCTCGGGCAAAAGGGATGAAGTCCTAGCCATAGGAACTTCCAGATCTCTGAACGAAGAAAATTGATTGATTAAGATGGCAGCACTTTGACTAAACGCTTCCCACGGCAAAATTGTGGCATCAGTCCAAATCTCCAGAATGAGCTTCTCTGGACTTCCTTCCTGACCGGGCCTGATGGATTCTACAGAAAAATTAACTCCCCGCACTGGGGTGAAGATGGCATCTACTGGCAATGCTCCAACAGGTAAACCGTCAGCTGATTTAGCCAGCATATAACCTCTACCCAACTCCACATTGAGTTCAACGTAAAGCTTAGCCTGTGGGGAATCTAAAGAAGCTAAATAGAGTTCCGGATTGGCAATGCGAAAGTCAGCTGAGGGTTTAATATCACCTGCGCAGATTTTGCCTTCTCTCTCTACTTCCAAGAACAACTGCCCGGGCTGACGGGAAAGAGGACACAGTCTAAGTTGCCTAATACTCAGCAAGAACTCCATAGCATCTTCTTTCACATAAGGAATGGGAGAGAATTCATGCTGAATTCCTTCGATCTTGACCCAGGTTACCGCAGCACCAGGTAAAGAACTGAGAAGCACACGCCGCAAAGTATTACCTAGAGTGATACCGAAACCTGGCTCTAGAGGTTCAGCAATAAAACGGCCATAATTACCAGTGCTTTCAATACAAGTTACGGTGGGAATAGATAATTCGAGCATAGCTCACCTCGAGTAATATTCGACAATAGCCTTCTCATTAAATCCAGCTTCAATGTCGTCCTTGCCAGGCAAATTTAACACTCTGCCTGTCATGCTTTCTTTGTCCAAGCCTAACCAATTAGGGGTAATTTTTCCCTCAACTTCCTCAGCTACTCTTTTATAATATTCCGTTTTCTTACTAACTTCTCGCCACTTTATCACGTCTCCGGACTTCACCAAACAGGAAGGGATATCTGTTTTGCGATCATTGACATTTATATGGCCGTGCCGAACTATCTGCCTGGCCTGGGAACGTGAATCAGCAAAACCCAAGCGATAAACCGCATTATCCAATCTACGCTCCAGCAATATGAGAAGGTTTTCTCCAGTAGCACTGGGGCTCTTTTTAGCCTCGGCAAAAACCCTGCGAAATTGTCGCTCCAGCACGCCATAGCTAATGCGAACCTTTTGCTTTTCGCGCAACTGGATTCCGCGGTCGGAAATCCCTCTGCGCCTTCGAGTTGTCCGCTGCCCTCCAGGAGGAGCATTCCTTTTTTCTAAAGGACACTGAGGCGTAGCGCACTTCCCTCCTTTAAGCATCAGTTTGTCCCCAAAACGACGACATAGACGACAGACTGGGCCTGTGTAGCGCCCCATTTTATGTTCTTCGCCTCCCCCGCGGACGACAGCCATTATGGGGAATAGGAGTTACATCTCTGATAGCTGTAACCGTAATTCCGGAAGCCTGTAGGGCACGAATAGCTGCTTCTCGTCCACTGCCAGGACCTTTGATATACACGTCCACTCGACGCAAGCCATCAGTCATTGCACGATGTGCTGCATCTCTGGCAGCTATTTGGGCAGCGTAAGGGGTCCCTTTCCTGGAACCCTTGAATCCTGCAGTACCAGAGCTGCCCCAGGCGATAACGTTACCTTCCATATCCGTAATGGTAATTGTTGTATTATTGAAGGTAGACTGGATGTAAGCTTTGCCTTCGTTAACTTTCTTATGAGTCTTATGAGCCCTTTTCTTTTTTGGCATTTTTTAAAAACAAGCTCCTTACTTCTTACCTACGCCACGCCTTTGCCCTCGACCGGCCACTGTTTTCTTTGGCCCTCTTTTAGTGCGGGCATTTGTGCGCGTTCTTTGTCCATGTACTGGCAACCTCATGCGGTGTCTTGTGCCTCGAAGGCAACTGATTTCAATAAGCCGCTTTATATTAGATTGAACCTCCCGCCGAAGGTCACCTTCTACTCTATGTTGTTTATCAAGAACATCTCGAATCTGACCAACCTGCTCTTCACTCAGTTCCTTGACTCTAATACCAGGATCGATGCCAGTTGTAGCCAAAATGCGTTGGCTTGATGAAGCACCAATGCCATAAATCCTCTGCAAAGCTACCCAGATCGGCTTATCTTTAGGAAGGTCTACACCAGCAATACGCGCCATCGTTTATTACCCTTGCCTCTGTTTGTGCTTTGGGTTCTCGCAGATAATCCTAACCACGCCTTCCCGCCTGATAACTTTGCACTTTTTGCACATCGGCTTAACCGAAGCTCTTACTTTCATTTCCAATCACCATTCAAACAAACCCTATTATGATAAACCTTCTTAGCTAACCTGTCAAACTATTTAAGCCGATACGTAATCCTTCCCCGGCTCAAATCATAAGGGGAGAGTTCTACAAGAACTCTATCCCCAGGCAAGATTTTGATATAGTGCTTTCTCATCTTACCCGAGATATGAGCCAATACCTGATGTCCATTGGGCAATTCAACGCGAAACATGGTGTTAGGTAAGACTGTATTCACTTTGCCTTCAACTTCTATCCTTTCTTTTTTAGCCATTCCCTATATAATACCTAAACAAGTATCTCAGCGCCAGTATCACTTATGGCTACGGTATGTTCAAAATGTGCTGAAAGACTTCCATCGGCCGTTAGCACTGTCCATTGATTAGCCGCCAATTTGGTGTGCCAATCTCCTACATTAACCATTGGCTCAATAGCCAGAGTTATACCTTTACGGAGTCTAATACCTTTACCAAACACAAAATTAGGTATAGGGGGCTCTTCATGCAAGTCCCTACCTACTCCGTGTCCAGTATACTCTCTAACCACAGAAAATCCTCTCGATTCAACATAATGCTGGATGGCAGACGAGATATCTTCTATCCATGCCCCATTTATCGCTTGAGCGATGCCTGACTTTAGACTGCCCTCTGTGACTGCGCTAAGTTCCTCAGCCTCCTTACTTATCCGCCCTACGCCAACAGTTATGGCAGCATCGGTATGAAAGCCATCAAGTCTTGCCCCCACATCTAAAGAGACGAGGTCTCCTTCTTGTAGTACTCGCTCACCAGGAATACCGTGGACTATTTCATCGTTTACCGAAACACATAAATTTGCAGGAAAGCCGCGATAGTCCTTAAAAGAAGGGATGACTCCCCTCTTATTTGATTGTTCAGCCATAATTGTGTCCAGCTGGCCAGTTTTTATTCCCGGTTTTACTTCTGTTCTTAGTTTATCCAAAATAGCGGCCAGAATTTTACCACACTTTCTCATGATAGCTATTTCCTCGTCAGATTTGATAATCACCATTTATTCTATCGTCGCTTACCCCTAGTGTCATTCTGAAGAAGCAAATCAATCGATAAATCTCATAGATCCTTCGCTTTGCTCAGGATGACGTCGGTGCCTTGAGGGCAGAGATTATTGTTCTAGCCACTTCCTGTATTCCCCGGTTACCATTGATCTTAATTAACTCATTTCGTTCTTTATAATAATCAAGTATGGGAATAGTTTGAGTAAAGAAAATATTAAGTCGTTCCTTTACTGTGCTCTCTTGGTCATCAGAACGTTGATACAATTCTCCACCGCATTTGCCACATTTGCCCGGCGTTTCAGGCGGTGAATTTATTACATGATACGGTGTCTGACAAACCCGGCAAAGCTGCCTTCCACTGAGGCGTTTTATTAACTCCTTGTCAGGCACTTCAATGTATATCGCCTTATCTATGGTTTTTCCTTGCTCCCCAAAGGCTTTGTCTAGAACTTCAGCTTGGTGTAAAGTCCTGGGAAAGCCGTCGAGAAGACAGCCAGAGGTACAGTCTGGCTGGTTAATTCTCTCCAGAATCATCCTTATGGCTACCTCATCAGGAACTAATTCTCCCTTATCCATATAACTTTTCGCCAGGAGACCGATCTCGGTCTTTTGCTCCAATGACTGACGAAATAAATCCCCTGAGGCTATATGAGGTAAATTCATCTCTTGAGAGAGAATATCCGCCTGAGTTCCCTTTCCTGCCCCTGGAGCACCCAGCATGATGATGTGCATTTATTTTAGGAAACCCTCGTAGCGGCGCATGGTTAGTTGAGCCTCTAATTGTTTCATGGTATCAAGAGCCACGCCAACAGCTATAAGCAAAGCAGTACTCTGGATTACCAGTGCCGTAACGCCGGTGATGCTTTGAGCAATGAAAGGCATAATTGCCACTACGGCCAAAAAGAGTGCGCCACCGAAAGTAATACGCCTGATAACGCGATTTAAGTAATCAGCTGTAGCCTTACCTGGTCGAACCCCAGGGATGAAGCCACTTTGCTGCTGCAAAGTTTGAGGCAGGTTCATTTGTTCGAATATGACCATAGTGTAGAAAAAAGCAAAACCAATAACCAGGGCAAAATATAGTACGTTATAGAGCACAGTATTAGCCTGAAACAGATTAAAGATTGTATTCCAGAAATTCGGGTCTGCGCCCTCCGGGCTCATGAAATACGTAGCTATCGTGCTAGGGAGTTGCATTAGAGCTATAGAAAAAATAAGAGGTATCATCCCAGCGGTATTGATTCGTAGTGGTATATATGTAGAACCTGATTGTCGGTACATGCGACCACTGCGAAAAGTGCTCTTAGCATACTGCACCGGAATACGGCGATGAGCTTCAACAAATACAACTATAAGCACCAACATAGCTAAGGCTAGAATCACGTAGGCTATCAATCCCCCAGGGTTTCCGGCTTGAGCGTCAACAACACCGCGCCCCACTATATCAGGCACGCCAGCTACGATACCACCAAATATTATTATCGATATTCCGTTCCCTATACCACGCTCGGTAATCAACTCGCCTAGCCAAATCAAGAACATCGTGCCAGCTATCATTGTTATTATTATAGTGGCCCTCGTTAGTGGGTCCAGTGCTGCAACGGTAACTCCCTGAGAACCTAATAAAGCAATCACAGCTAAGCCCTGAAGACCAGCTAAAGGTATCGCTGCAATGTGAGTAATTCGATTGATTCTCTGCTGACCGAGTTCTCCCTCCTGCGATATGGCTTGAAGACGGGGGATTACCGGAACTAGCAATTGCATAATTATGGACGCAGTGATGTAAGGATAAACGCCCAGTGTAGCCACACTGAAACGTGTCATGGCACCACCGCTAAAAAGGTCAAACATGCCGAAGAGAATGTTTCGTTCGAACAATGCCTCTAAGGCCTGGATATCCACACCGGGTAAGGGAACATGGGCCAGAAAACGAAAAACGACGAGCATACCGATGGTGAAAAGAATTTTTCGCCGCAAATCAGGCAGCGTCCATACGTCCATCATTGCCTGGACGAGGCGTGGTCTGGTCGTTTTGCGCTGCATTCTAAGCCTGCTTTACCTTCCCTCCAGCAGCGAGGATTTTTTTCTCCGCCGATGAAGAGAACTTGTTAGCGCTAACCAGCAATGGATGCTGGAGATCACCAGTGCCGAGAATTTTGGTCGGATGGTCCGTGGTATTTATCAACCCCGCTCGAAACAATTCCTCAGGAGTTACCTCACTTCCCGCGGGGAAAACAGCCAGCTTTCCTACATTGACAACATTATATTTAGTTTTGAAAATGTTAGTGAAACCCCTTTTGCGTGGCAGTCGTTTTATCAAAGGCAACTGCCCGCCTTCAAAACCAGGGCGTACGCCACCGCCGGCGCGGGATTTCTGCCCTTTACAGCCTCGCCCCGAATAGGTGCCATGTCCGCTGCCATCTCCTCGACCTACGAACTTTCTCTTGTGCTTAGCACCCTTGGGAGGCCGTAATTCATTCTGTTTCATCTACCTTCTCTTCCTGAGCTTTTCCAGCACTCACATCTGTGATTGCTTCGTTAAGCGATGTTTCTTCACGTTTCCTCAAGTTAGCCAGGGCAAGTATCGTGGCCTTAGCTACGTTTATTTTGCTTGACCCACCTAATGATTTGCCAACGACATCCTTTATACCTGCTAATTCAAGCACCGCTCGAGCAGTATTACTTACAATTAAGCCTGTGCCAGGCGCTGCTGGCTTCAGTAAGATTTTCGATGCGCCGAACTTGGCCAAAATCTCATGAGGAATGGTATTGTCCTTGATAGGAACTTCAATTAGTCCCTTCTTCGCCATAGCACCTGCCTTGCGAATTGCCTCGGGAACTGCTGAAGCTTTAGCCAAACCAAACCCGACGTGCCCTTGGCCATCACCTACTACCACTAATGCTCTGAACCGAAGATGTCTACCCCCTTTGACCACTTTCGTTACACGGTCAATGCCTAACAGTTTTTCCTCGAGGCTCAGTTCCGAGGCATCGATTTTGGTTTTCTTTTCTCTTAGTTTGGTTACTGCTTTCATAGGCTAACTCTCAAAATTCTAATCCACCTTTCCTGGCAGCTTCGGCTAGAGCTTTAACTCTACCATGATACTTATAGCCACCACGATCAAAAACCACCTGTTTGATCCCTTTATTTAATGCTCTCTCCGCAAGTAAAGTTCCTACTTCCTCAGCCTTCTTGATTTTCACGATTCCATTGGTTTTGCCTCTTATCTGAGAGTCAAGAGTGCTCATTGAGGTCAAAGTTTGACCCTTAGAATCATCAATAAGCTGTGCATGAATATGATTCAGGCTACGAAAGATACATAATCGAGGACGTGATAATGTTCCCGTTATTTTTTGCCTCACCCTTCTGTGCCGTATCTTTCTTGTTGCCCGTGAATCTCTTCCGTTCATCGCAGTTACTATTTCTTGCCTATCTTGCCCGCTTTGCCAGGTTTAAGACGTATCACTTCACCAAAGTATCTAATGCCCTTCCCTTTATAGGAGTCAGGAGGGCGTACCGCCCGAATTTTAGCAGCCGTTTCCCCAATTAATTCTTTATCAATACCAGCGACGCGAATACGATTTGTCCCCTCAACACTAATACTAACCCCAGGAGGAGGGGAAAATTCCACTGTATTGGCATATCCCACTTGAAGCAACAGCTTATCACCGGTTTTTTGCGCCCTGTAGCCTACACCATTCATTTCCAAAACTTTCTCAAAACCTTTGCTCACCCCTGTAACCATATTTGCCAGAAGACTACGAGTGAGTCCATGTAAAGAACGATGAACTTTGCTATCACTGGGGCGGGTTACAATCAAGCACTGATCCTTCAGAGCGACAGAAATGTCACGGTGAAACCGTCGCCGGAGTTCTCCCTTACTTCCCTTTACCATAACTTCGCTTCTCTCAATCTTTACCTCTGTACCTTGAGGTATATCAATGGGAAGCGATCCAATACGAGACATACTAATTCACTGCTCCTGAATCAATTTACCACACGTAGCATAGAATTTCACCGCCGAGACGCTGTCGCCATGCTTCCCGTCCAGTCATAACACCCTTGGATGTGGATAGAATGGCTATACCCAAGCCCCCGTAGACACGGGGGACTTTATGCCTTTCCAAATAGACTCTTAAGCTCGGCTTGCTCACTCTCTCTAAACCTAAGATTGCGGGTTGGTCATCCGTGTACTTGAGGTCGATTTTTATCATTGGCTGCGGATTACCTTTGAGCACTTCATAACGCCCAATAAAACCCTGTTCATTAAGTATTTTCACAATAGACAGTTTTATTTTAGAGGAGGGCACAAGCACACTCTCGTGACTTGCCATGATAGCGTTGCGTATCCTGGTCAACATATCAGCGATAGGGTCAATAATTGTCATTTCACTCTACCAGCTTGACTTTCTTATCCCGGGGACTACACCAGTTACAGCAAGCTCCCGGAAACAAATACGACACAAGCCAAATTTACGCATATAGGCGCGCGGCCTACCGCATAATTGACAACGATTACGTTGCTGCACCTTATACTTCGGTGGCCGTTTTGATTGAACAATCTTCGATAACTTCGCCATATCAATTTCTCCTAAAAGGCATGCCCATCAGTTCCAACAAGGTTCTAGCTTCATCATCGTTCGTGGCTGTAGTAACAACGGTTACCTCAAGGCCGCGAATTTTTTCTACTTTATCGTAGTCAATCTCAGGGAAAACTATCTGCTCTTTCATGCCCAGACTGTAGTTTCCTCGACCATCGAATGAATCCCGCGATATTCCGCGGAAATCTCTAAACCTCGGTAGAACAACATTAACTAGTTTGTCAAAAAAATCGTACATCCGCTTACCTCGCAAAGTCACCATCATGCCAACAGGCATACCAGCCCGTAGTTTGAAAGCGGAGATAGATTTTTTTGCCCGTGTCGTTACCGGATGTTGTCCGGAAATTGTAGTTAGGTCCTTCTCCGCTGCTTCAAGAGCCTTAGGCTCCTGCACTGCTTCGCCCAAACCAATGCTAAGCACAATCTTTCTCAATCTGGGTAATTTCATTATGTTGTCATAGCCCAGTCTAGCTTTAAGCTGAGGAGCTAATTCCGTTAAATATTTTTCCTCCAAGCGAGATTTCATAACGAACTTCCTTAGTCAATCACCTCTTGACATGATTTGCAAACTCGAACCCTGTTGCCGTCCGCCAAAAATTGGAAACCCACTCGCGTAGGCTTGCTACATTTACTACATACCAACATTACGTTGGATACATGGATTGGAGCTTCAAGCTCAATTATACCAGCCTGGCGAGCAGCTCTGCGGGCACGGGAATGGCGCTTAATCATATTGGCGCCTTCTACTGTCACCCTCTCTTTATCGGGCCAGGAGCGACGCACTCTTCCCTGCTTTCCACTGTCCTTGCCGGTAGTTATGACTACAGTATCATCTTTTCTGATTTTCATTTCATAAGACCTCTGGGGCCAAGGATATTATCTTAGCAAAGTTTTTATCTCTAAGTTCTCGAGCTACAGGACCAAAAATACGGCTCCCTCTAGGATTATTCTTATCACCGAGGATAACTGCGGCATTTTCATCAAATCTGATATAGGAGCCATCATAGCGGCGATAGGATTTAACTACACGAACAACCACAGCCTTCACTACCTCACCCTTCTTCACCATCCCGTGGGGCATGGCTCGCTTCACCGTGGCTACAATAGTGTCGCCTATACGAGCATATTTCCTTGCCCCAACAGCGACATTGATGCACATAATTTGCTTGGCCCCGGTATTATCTGCTACCTTCAGTCTAGTATTAGTCTGAATCATTCTCCTGTTATGGCTTAGTTGCAGCTACCTCTCTTTTAGACATTATCTCTATTACCCGCCAACTCTTCTCCTTGGACAAAGGGCGAGTCTCGACAATCTTCACTTTGTCTCCAATTTTACAGGCATTATTTTCATCATGAACCTTATATTTTTTGGTAACTTTGATAGCTTTCTTATAGAGTCGGTGGACTTTCCTGGTTTCCACGGCTACTACGACAGTTTTATCCATCTTGTTACTCACCACTAAGCCTTCTCTAACTTTTCTTCTACTGAGATCACTCATCTTATTACGCCAAGTTCCCTTTCTCTCAAAATAGTTTCTATCCTGGCAATCTTCTTCTTCGCTCTGGGGATCTCCCGATGATTCTCTAGCTGTCTAGTAGCCAAGCGAAAACGGAGGTTAAAGAGCTCCTCATGAGCTTCTGCAAGTTTCGTCAATAACTCTTCATTGTTGAGAGCCCGTACTTCGCTAGCTTTCAACTTAGTGCCTCTCCTTCCTGACAAAACTGGTAGCTATAGGGAGCTTGTAGGAAGCAAGATGGGCTGCCTCCGAAGCTAGATCCTCCTTTACATCAGCTAATTCGAACAGGATCCTGCCTCTCTTAACTACAGCTACCCAGTGATCCGGAGCACCTTTTCCGCTACCCATCCTTGTCTCCGCAGGTTTCTTTGTCACAGATTTGTCAGGGAAAACTCGTATCCACAGCTTACCACCGCGATGCAAGTGGCGGACAAATACGCGACGGGTTGCCTCGATTTGTCGCGCTGTTACCCAAGCGGACTCTTCAGCCCTAATGCCAAAGTCTCCAAACACAATGGTATCCCCACTCTGGGCACTACCTTTTAGCCTTCCTCTATGTACCTTGCGGTACTTCACCCGTTTCGGCTGTAGCATTTTTCTCCTTCTTTTCAGGGACAATATCGCCCTTATAAATCCACACTTTAACCCCAACCCGCCCCATCAATGTATGGGCTTCAGTAAAACCATAATCGATATCGGCACGTAACTTATGCAACGGCATTTGCCCTTGACGGACCGTTTCACTTCTGGCAATTTCAAGCCCACCAAGTCTTCCATTGCAGGTTATCTTTATTCCCTTAGCACCAGCCTGCAACGTTCGGAAGGTTGCTTGTCTCATAGCTCGCCGGAAAGCGATTCTCTCTTCAAGCCGTTCAGCTACGCTCCGAGCCACTAAAGGAGCTTCAAGCTCTGCGTGGTCAACTTCTCTAATGGTTAATCTAATTTTGTCCCCGCTGACTTTTTCCAGATCCGACTTCAATAGTTCTACATTCTGTCCCCCACGACCAATCAAGATGCCGGGACGAGCAGAGTAAAGAGTTAAATGTACCTCATCTCCCGGACGTTCAATTTCGACACGAGCAACAGCTCCTCCAGAACATTGTTGTTCAACAACTCTGCGTAGCTTTAAATCATCCAGTAAAAACTGCCTATAGTTCTTCTCGGCATACCACTTGGCTCGCCAATCCTGGTTAACGCCCAGCCTGAAACCACAAGGATGAACTTTTTGTCCCAAAATTATTTCTCCTCCTCAGTAACGAAAACTGTAATATTGCTGGACCGCTTTAAGATAGGACTCACCCTCCCTCTAGACTGGGGGCGGTATCTCTTCAACGTATGTCCTTTATCAGCAAATATATCGGTGATTCTAAGCTCAGCAGGCGCCATTTGAAAATTGTTTTCAGCATTTGCCACCGCCGATTTAATGACTTTAGACACAGCCTTGGCTGTGGGGGTAGGCACAAAACTGAGAATATTCAGCGCCTCGTCAATCTTTCTGCCTCTGACCATATTTATCGCCAGCCGAACCTTCTGAGGCGAAATGCCAACATCCTTAGCTACTGCTTTTACCTTCATGACGTCTTATTGTTTCCTCGCCTGTTCAGTTATTTTAGATTTAGTGATATGCCCCCTGAAGGTCCTGGTAGCCGAAAACTCTGCCAATTTGTGCCCCACCATATTTTCCGTGATGAAAATGGGTACATGCTTCCTCCCATTGTGCACTGCAATAGTATGACCTATCATTTCCGGAAAAATAGTAGAGGAGCGAGACCATGTCTTTATCACTGTTTTTTCGCCCGAACTATTGAGCGCCTCTATTTTCTTAAACAATTTAGCATCGCAAAAGGGTCCCTTTTTAAGCGACCTTGACATCTTCTTGCCTCCGTTTGAGAATCATTTTGTCTGATGTTTTACGACGACGTGTCTTAGGCCCCAAAGCTGGCTTTCCCCAGGGAGTTTTCGGATGCATACCCCTCGGAGCTCTGCCCTCCCCACCTCCATGTGGGTGGTCACGAGGAGTCATAGCAGAACCCCTGACCGTAGGTCGCCAACCCGACCAGCGCTTCTTGCCGGCTTTGCCTAACTTTATATTTCCGTGATCAACGTTGCCTATTTGACCAACAGTAGCCCAGCACTTTTGATGAAATTTACGTAGTTCACCCGAAGGGAGTTTAAGTACAACATATCGGCCTTCCTTGTTCATGATTTGGGCAGAACTCCCTGCGCTGTGAATAAGCTTTCCTCCTTTGCCTGGCTCAAACTCAACATTATGCACTAAAGTTCCCACAGGAATCGACTCTAACGGGAGAGCATTCCCAAGTTTTATATCGACATCCTCGCCTGCCTGTATAGTATCTCCCAACTTGATGCCCAAAGGGGCTATTATATAGCGCTTTTCCCCATCAGCATAATGAATTAAGGCAATGCGAGCCGACCTATTGGGGTCATATTCAATGGAAGCTATTTTCCCGGGAACGATAATTTTATCTCTCTTAAAATCAATCAGGCGAAGTTTCCGCTTACTGCCACCACCTCGATGACGTACAGTTATAACACCTCGGCTATTACGCCCAGCTTTCTTTTTCAGTGGCGCCAGTAAAGATTTCTCAGGAAATCCCCTGGTTAACTCTTCAAAAGTAGCACCAGACATAAACCTCCTGCCTGGAGAAGTTGGATTATAAGTCTTTAAGCCCACCAATCGCTCCTTATTTGTGCGTCCTTTGCCAGCGAGTTTTTTTAAGAAGTTTCTTATGTCTGTGTTTAGACATCTTCTTTTTTCTCCACTTAAGAACTGAACCCATTAGACACCCTCAAAAAAAGTAATTTTATGTCCCGGTGCCAAAGTAACTATTGCCTTCTTCCAAGATGAGCTAGTTACTTGCCTTCTGCCGAATCTCTTTGTCTTGCCAGGCACCATCATCACATTGACTTTGTTTACCTTTACCTTGAAAGCTTGTTCCACTGCCTCCTTAATCTGAGACCCTGTAGCCTTACTCTTCACCTCAAAGGCATATTTATCTCTTTCCTTAAGCAAGGTAGCCTTCTCAGTAATTAAAGGACGCCGTAGAACCTCGTAAAGATGCAATTTATTTACCCCAAATTTGCTCAATGTTGCGTATCGCCGGTACGGTGGCTATCAATATTTCATAAGAAAGTAAATCCAATACATTAATTAGGTCCGAAGGAAGGACTTTAACTTCAGGCAGATTAGCCGTTGATTTTACCACATTCGGCGCCGACTGAGCAGTAAGAATCAAACTGGAAGCATCGATGCCCAGCGAAGACAGAACACTTATCATGCCTTTTGTCTTTGGTTCTTCAAAATTAAGTTCCTGCAACAGTCTTATGTTTCCTTCTCTAACTTTATCGGAGAGTAGGCATTTCAAAGCCAACTTCCTCATTTTCCGGGGCATCGACTGGCGATAGGTACGCGGCTTAGGACCAAAAACTACCCCGCCTCCCCTAAGCAGCGGTGATTTTATATCACCCCTTCGCGCTCTACCAGTATGCTTTTGCCGATAGAGTTTTCTCGTGCTCCCCCTAACATCTCCCCTGGTCTTGGTAGACGCAGTACCGTGGCGTTTATTGGCTAATTGGCCGACCATTGCTTGATGAACTACCGCCCCATTAAAGGGAATATTAAAAACGGCCGGGCTAAGTTCTATCTGGTCAACGACTTCACCGTTTGAATTATGAACTGGTACTTGCACTTCCTGTTACCTTACTCTTTCAATTATTAACAACCCACCAGCGGCTCCAGGTACTGCACCTTTCACCAAAAGCAAATTACTCTCTGGGTCAGCTTTAATTACCTCGACCTTGCGCGCTGTCACTCTCCTATTTCCCATATGTCCTGCCATGCGTTTCCCTTTGAGCACTCGACCGGGAAAAGTAGTAGCTCCAATTGAACCAGGGGCGCGATGGCGGTCAGTCTGGCCGTGGGTTTTCGGGCCACCGGCAAAATGGTATCGCTTAACCACACCAGCAAAGCCCTTCCCCTTAGAAAAGCCAGTTACATTTATCAGGTCACCTTGTTTTAGAAAGCCCACATCTACCTTGTCACCCCTCTTGACCGAGCTAATATCATCGGTCCTGAATTCTCGAAGATAGCGAACATTCTCTAGGCCTCGAAGATGCCCCTTCTCTGCAGAGCTAAGCCGGGATTGTTTTACCTTGTTCTCAATAAAGCCCACCTGAACGGCGTCATAACCATCCCTTTCTCGGCTCTTTATCTGAGTTACCACGGACGGCCCAGCTTGAATAGCGGTTACTACCATCGCCTCTCCGCTTTCCTGAAACAGTTGCGTCATGCCTATTTTTCTACCAATAATGCCTGGAAACATTGTTTTTACCTACAATTTAATATCTATCTCCACTCCAGACGCCAGGTCAAGGTGACTCAGTGCTTCTATAGTCTTAGAACTGGGCTGCAGAATATCTATTAGCCTTTTATGTGTCCTGATCTCAAACTGCTCCCTGGAATCTTTGTCAATATTAGGGCCGCGAATAACACAGAATTTCTCAATACGAGTGGGTAGAGGCACCGGGCCAACCACTATAGCCCCGGTACGTTCCACTGTCTCCAGTATTTGACTCACTGCTTGATCAGCCAACTTATGATCAAAGCTTTTGACTTTGATACGAACTTTCTGGTCAATCATTTGCTTCTCCCCATTCTAGCGGCAATTTGCCCAGCCAAATCCTGAGGCAATTTTTCATAGCGATGAAAGCACATAGTATGAGTCGCCCTACCTTGACTGAGCGACCTCAAATCTCCAGCGAAACCGAATATTTCCGCTAGAGGAACAAGAGCACGGATAGCGGAGAACTCGTCGCGACTTTCAACGCCGTCAACGCGAGCCCTTCGAGAGTTTAAATCGCCAATAATGTCCCCGAGGAATTGATTGGGAGTTGTTATCTCCACTTCCATAATTGGCTCGAGAATAACAGGTCTAGCTTTATCTATCCCATCCCTCATAGCCATGAAGGCTGCCATTCTGAAGGCCACATCTGAAGAGTCAACATCATGAAAACTTCCGTCATACAAAGTCGCCTTTATATCTATTACAGGGTAACCAGCTAATCCTCCACTTTGTAAAGCTGACTTGGCACCTGTTTCTACTGAGGGAGTAAATCCCTTAGGTATAGCCCCGTTTCGAATCTGGTCACGAAACTCAAATCCGCTCCCACGCTCACCTGGCTCAATTCTAAGCCAAACGTGCCCATATTGCCCTCTACCACCGGATTGACGTACAAATCTCCCTTCAGATTCCACAGGCACGGTTATTGTCTCCTTGTAAGCGACCTGAGGTTTCCCCGCATTAACCCTTATGCCATATTCGCGAAATATGCGGTCCATTAAAACTTCGAGATGCAGTTCACCCATTCCCGAAATCAAAGTTTGACCTATTTCCTTGTCATGATAAACCTTGAAGGTAGGGTCCTCCATAGCAAGTTTAGCCAAAGCATCATCCAACTTGTCCTGGTCGACTCTACTTTTGGGTTCAACAGCCATGGAAAGCACCGGTTCAACAAATCGTATGGCTTCCAGTAGCACCGGTCGTGTGGGATCGCAAAGGGTATTGCCGGTCGAGGTCATCTTAAGTCCCAGGCTAGCTACAATGCTTCCGGTCTCAACGTGATTAATTTCCTCACGGTGATCGGCGTGCATAACATATAGTTTTCCCAATCTCTCTTTCTTAGTTATGCTGGAGTTCAAGATTTGTGCTCCGGCTTTCACCATGCCCGAGTATACACGCAAGTAAACCAGTCTACCCATAAACGGGTCAAAAACCGTTTTAAATGCCAATGCAGAAAAAGGGTCATCATCGCTCACCAGTCGAAGGATTTCCTTGCCGCTTCTAGGATCTGTAGTCGAGATGGGAGGGATATCTAGTGGCGAAGGGAGGTAATCTACAATAGCGTCAAGCAGCAACTGGATACCTCTATCTCTCAAGGCACTGCCACAAAGGACAGGCACAATGCAGTTAGCAAGCGTCAGCCTTCTTAGAGCCGCTTTAATTTGAGATGCGGACACGTCTTGCCCATCAAGGTACATCATCATAATATCCTCATCGAGCTCGGCTAAGTTCTCGATTAATACTTGACGATGCTTGGCCAGTAGAGTCTCGCCATCCTCCTCAATTGAAGTTGAATTAGAGTCGATCGGAAATGGAACAACCTTGTTCTCCACAAGGTCAATGATACCCCGAAAGAGTTTTTCACTTCCTATTGGGAGCTGTATCGGTAATGCCTTGATTCGCAACCTTTCATTAATCATTGTCATCGTGTGATGAAAATCAGCACCAATCCTGTCCATTTTGTTAATAAAGCAAATCCTGGCCACGCCATATTTATCTGCCTGGCGCCACACAGCCTCAGATTGAGCTTCCACTCCAGCTACACCATCGAAAATCACTACACCACCATCCAGCACACGGAGGCTACGCTCCACCTCAGCGGTAAAATCTACATGCCCAGGGGTATCTATGATATTTATACAATGTTCACTCCAGTGACATGTCGTAGCCGCTGAAGTAATGGTAATACCTCGTTCTCTTTCTTGCTCCATCCAATCCATTACCGCAGTCCCCTCATCTACACTTCCAACTTTGTAAGTTCGCCTTGTGTGGTGTAATATCATTTCTGTGGCTGTGGTCTTGCCAGCATCAATATGAGCAATGATCCCTATATTCCGTATTTTCTCCAGAGGAAAAGTCCGCGACATGAGTTTATCCTTTGTCTCAATTACTGCTTTTAACACGACTTATCACCAGCGATAGTGAGCAAAGGCTTTGTTAGCCTCTGCCATTTTGTGAAGATCATCACGTTTCTTAATTGCTGACCCCCGACCCTGGACAGCATCAACCAACTCACTTGCCAGCCTTTCTTCCATAGGTTTGCCACTACGAGCTCGCGCTGAGGCAATAAGCCATCTCATGGCAAGGGCGCGGCCTCGATCTTCCTTAACCTCTGTGGGAACCTGGTAGGTAGCCCCACCGACACGGCGTGATTTAACCATGAGAAGCGGTGTAGCATTTCTAATCGCCCGCTCTAAGGCTTCTTCAGGCTCGCTATTCACTTGTTGGGCAGTGAGCTGCAAGGCATTATAGACAACGTGCTCGGCTGTAGATTTTTGCCCTCGTATCATAAGCCTGTTAATAAATTTAGCTACCGTAGTGCTGTTATATTTAGCATCGGGTGGCGGTACCCTCTTTACTACTTTTCTAGCTCCTCTTGGCATTCGATATCCTCGCTATTTTTGTGCCTTGGTCCCATACCTGCTGCGACCCCGTTTACGACCAGATACTCCCTCAGTGTCCAAGGTGCCACGGATAATATGGTAGCGAATTCCAGGAACATCCTTAATACGTCCACCACGAATCAACACTACCGAGTGTTCCTGCAAATTATGTCCTTCACCAGGAATATAAGCGGTCACTTCCATACCGTTGGTTAGCCTAACCCGGGCAACTTTACGCAATGCTGAATTGGGCTTCTTAGGTGTAACGGTTTTAACCTGGATACATACACCCCTTCTTTGAGGCGCTCCCTCGATCCATCTAATTTCCCCTTTCATCGTATTTCGGGTGTAATGCAATGCCGGGACATCGCTTTTCTTTCCCTTCTTTTGCCGCCCTTTACGAACAAGTTGATTAACTGTTGGCATTCCTATACTCCTCTATTTTAGGCAATCAAAAAGCCGTCTGGTCATATGCCGGTCTACTCCAAGAAAATTTGCTCGGCTTCAGCCAGCCGGCCTGTAAACTCTCTACACTTTTACCTTCTAGTAGACGCCAACTTATTAATTTAACACAAGGTAATTAGCATGTCAACTAGCAGGATTGAAATCGATGCAAAGCCCCATAATGAGATAGTAACTAATAGTCTACCTATATTTCATTTCCTGGATATGACCGGCGAACGGTCAATCAGCATGGAATCACAACTCAGAAATCCGGAAACTGAAAGGAGATGACTTTTCTAGAACAAGCTTACGTGTTAGGAAATTCCGAACGCTCTACATAACTAAGGCAGGTGTCTCCTTACTCCTGCCTTAACTTTAAACATCCCGCTACTGGCGAGGTGGCATAAATACGTATTGAGCATACCTACGTATTCATTTACTTCTGTATGATCGAATTGTATGACTTCATCGGCTATTCGTTGACAATAACTGCAGTTGCTACACCCGGATAGACAACTTTGCTTCTTGAAGAAATCTATAAAACCTTCCAGAGCTTGGTTGTCTATATATAGTTTGGGTGGTGATCCAATAACGTCGTTTTTTACACCCGGCAAATCAGAATGACCAAATCCAACTTCAGGAGTAATGATATTCAAAATATCGTATAGGTTCCCTTGATAACGACGTGATGAATACGCTTTGGCAGTATTCAAGATTCGCTCGGTTGGCATCGCTCTACCACTCGTTTTGAACATATCGATACCTATATCTTCATAAACATGAATATCCTCGGGTCTTACCCAGCGGCATTTAATAGCCTGCGAGATATCCCACAGTCTGTCTAGAGTACAACGCAGTACACAATAATCTTCATAATATCCATTAAGCGGGTTATAACTTTGACTCGCATGCCCCAGGGTATCATGGTGGTAATATTCGTAGGGGCACTGGTATAAGCAGAGATTATTAAGTAGCACGGTGACCTCACAATTCACTGAGCTCCTGATAGCTTTAAGCAAGGTGAAGTCCCGGTTTACATTCATGTCCAGAGTGATAGAATCAGCGCCCAAGGACTCAAATAATTTGGCTCTAGCAACACTGCTCACATGAGCAATGGTTGACACCCTTACCTCAAGCTGTGGAAACTGACGCTTTATAAGCTCGATCAGATAAGGGATGCTCACTGTAACGCTATCCACGCCAATGCTACTTATCCATCTAATTTGCTCTAATAATTCTCGATGAGTATTCTCATCCCACTCCATATTACCCATACTGGGAGCATTTAAGATATAGTCAAACTTCAAGCCCGCGGAATGAGCATGTTCGATGTATTCCTCTGCTTGATTTTCTGCCATGTGGATATTATCTGTACCTCTCCCCCCACTACCTATCATTGAGGTGGGCAATACACCATATATCTGCACCTCGGCGTCCAGTCTGCTCAGGGGTAATATCAAGTCTGGATCCCAATTCGTTGGTACTAGTAACTTCATGACACCTCGCTACGGCACATTATACTGAAACAAAGCAGGGTAGATGTACCTATCTTTAGATATTTCTTCGTGTTAAGCGAAACCATATGCTATATCGTGATACGATGTATTATGAATTTAAACAGTTTTTTTGTCAATACCCCCAAATTAATAAGTCACTGCTCCACATTTTGTCACCAAGGAATTACACTGGGGCCCTTCTATGGAGACGGTGATACCGAATAGAAAGGGACAAAACTTAGGTTACACTTTGCATAGCTATATATTGCAATTCGCAGCATTATGAACATAGAGAGATTTTTTGTCAATACCCCTTCTCTATTGCGATATAGCTAGATACCGCGTAAAACCATAGCAGCATAATATTATCCATTTCCAACTACAACCGACTTAAGGAAATGCTCCCCCATCTATAGTGATGACCTGTCCAGTGATATAGCCAGCTCTTTCACTGGCTAAAAAAGCTACTAGTTCAGCTACATCCTCAGGTTGACCAAAGCGCTGCAACGGAACCATTGCTAGTATAGCCTCTTTTCTTTCCGGAGGTAACTTATCCGTCATTCCAGTAACTATGAAACCCGGAGCCACGGCGTTGACAGTTATATTGCGGGAACCCGCCTCTCGGGCTATGCTTTTGGTGAAAGCAATGATCCCACCTTTAGAAGCAGCATAGTTGCTTTGTCCTATATTCCCTACTATTCCGGTCACCGAAGATATGCTAATAATACGCCCCCACTCCTGCCTCATCATAGACTTCAGGGCAAACTTTGTGCACAGATAAGCTCCCCGCAAATTAGTGTTGACTACATCGTCCCAGGCATCATCAGACATTCTCAACAAGAGGGTATCTCTATTTATCCCGGCATTGTTCACCAGAATATCAACTCTGCTCCATCTATCAGTCACCTGCTCCACCATGGCTTTCACTGCTTCACTATCCCGCATATCTGCCTCAACCGCCATGGCCTCCCCGCCATTATGGGTTATACTCTCTACCAAATCATCAGCGTCAACTTTATTGCTGGCTTCAATTGCCACATAATTGACTGCTACCTTGGAACCGAGGTTAGCGAGCTTCAAGGCAATAGCTTTACCTATGCCGCGAGAAGCACCAGTAACTAGGGAAACCTTGCCTTCTAATTCCATTATTGGTCTCTAACCATCGATGCGTTTAAATACCAGACTGCAATTTTCTCCACCCAGACCAAAACTATTCTTCAGGCATACATTCACCTGGGTCTGCCGAGGTGTATTGGGCACATAATCCAGATCACAGGCGGGGTCGGGAGTCTGATAATTTATGGTTGGATGAATAATCCCCTTATTCATTGTTAATATAGCAGCGATGGTCTCAATAGTCCCGGCCGCGGTAATGCAGTGCCCAATCATGGACTTAGTAGTGCTTATTGGGATTTTATAAGCCTGCTCTCCAAACACCAGTTTAATAGCTTTTGTTTCGGTAACATCATTCAGTTTCGTGCTGGTTCCGTGAGCGTTGATATAGTCAACTTCCTCAATCTTCACACCGGCATTTTCCAGCGCGGTACGCATAGCATAAGCTTCTGATTCAGGAGCAGGAGCTGTTGCATCGTGAGCATCAAAGGACCAGCCTGCACCGGCGACTTCGGCCAGGATAAGTGCGCCTCGCCTCTTGGCATGTTCATAGCTTTCCAACACAAGCAGTCCCGCCCCCTCACCATAGACGAAACCATTGCGATTGAGGTCGAATGGGCGACAAGCCTTGGTTGGGTCCGGTTCATGGGTCAGGGCTCCCAGAATATCTATGCCAGCCATGCCCACTGGTTCCAGACTGGCATCAGAACCTCCAGCTATCATCACATCTGCATACCCCAAGCGAATGAAATTGGCCGCCGTGCCTATGGCATCAGTGCCGCTGGCACAAAGACTATTTACAGCGTTGTTAGGACCTTTAGCCCCCAGCATCATCCCTACCTGCATGGATGCCGCACTGGCAGTTGATTTGTTAATGAAAAGTGGGTCGGCACCTCTCCTCGGTCCAGTTTTCTGGTATTGTTCCCATCCCCAAACAACATAGCCCTGCTCTGTCATAGTAGAAATCGTAACGCCCACTCTTTCAGAGTTTTCCTTAGCCATATCCAGGCCGGCTGCTTGTACTGCCTCTTTGGTAGCGGCTATGGCAAATTGAATAGTCCTTGAAGTCCGGTCAACTACCTTCAAGCCCATATACTCTGTAGGATCAAAGCCATGCACCTCAGCATCCACTTTCACCCGAAACTTACTGGCATCAAAATGGGTAATAAGACCGATACCCGACTTTCCGGCGACTAATCCCTCCCAAAACTCCTTTGTATTCAATCCCAAAGGATTAACAGTCCCCATACCGGTAACTACAACCCTCGGTATTTTTATCGTATTCGCATAGAGTTCAGTATTGTTCATTATTCTCACTTTCCTGCAAGGGCAAATAATCCTACCGAAGTACCTCCATCAACAATAATGGTTTGCCCTCTTATCATAAAAGCTTCTTCACTGCACAAAAAAGCCACTACATTTGCGACATCCTCGGGGACCACCATTCTACCCGCTGGAGTTAGTTGATTACTATCTTTTACTAGCCCCTCTTTGAAATAGAACTTCAAAGCCTCCGTCTCCACAGCCGAAGCAACTACAGTATTAACGCAAATGCTTTGAGGAGCTAGTTCTATCGCCAGATAACGGGTTAAAGCTTCCAGAGCAGCTTTAGAGACTCCAACGATAGTATAATTGGGCAAGACAAATCGTGAACCCAGGCTAGAGATGCTGACTATCTTACCACCCCTGCCCTCCATCAGTTTGGCTGCCCTCTGGGCACAGAGTAGAAGGGCCCTGGCATTGATGTCCATAGTCCATTCCCAAGCTTTAACATCTATATCTACTGCAGGACGGCCTACACCTGAAGCAGCATTGTTAATCAATATGTCCAGGCATCCAAATTTGTTGCCAATCATATCAAACATTCCGTCTATTTTTTCTGGGTCTCCCACGTTAGCCCTGACCACCTCAGCTTTTACTCCTAGAGACTCTATATCTTTAGCTGTTTGTTCAGCGCTTTCGCGGTGACGAAAATAATTAACAACAATATTTATACCTTGAGAAGCGAGTTTTAGAGCAATCGCCCTTCCAATTCCTCGACCACTGCCCGTAACTAAAGCCAACTTCCCTTGAAGGGACATGCTAAACCTTCTCCTCTTGGGCTACCCGACTCTCTACATAAGAGACAAAGTCACCAAAGTTCTGAAACTTCTGGGCTTCCTCATCAGGGATTTCAATCCCAAAGGTCTCTTCCACTGCCACCAATGCCTGCACTACATCCAGGGAATCTGCCTTAATCTCTTTAAATGTGCTTTGTCGAGTAATAATGCTCTTGTCAACGCGAGTAATCTTGGCTACGATATCCCTTACCTGGTCTTCGATGGTCATAATTTACCTCCTTGGTTAAATTTCGCTAATTCCGATTTTAGACTTTCAACAACCCCGGCTTTGACAGCTTCCTTGGCGCTTTCTATAGCATTAGCTATATTAGGAGCCCGGCTAGCTCCATGCGCTATCTTCACAACCCCATCAACACCCCACAAAATACCGCCACCTCGCTTCTCAGTTTCGCTGGATATTTTGGTTGCCGGGAACAATCCCTTAAACAATAATCTTGCTAAAACGCGCAGGGGTGGGTACTTTTTTAGCTTTTGCTCTATCCAAACCTGGGCGTGACTTCCGATGCTTTCATAAAACTTCAAAAGAACATTGCCTACAAAGCCGTCGCAGACAATGACGTTGGCTTTGCCGTTTAAAATATCACTGCCTTCTATATTGCCAATGAAGTTCAGCCCACTCTCTTTGAGAAGTGTATAAGCTTCATGCACTGCGTCATTCCCCTTGCTTTCTTCACTTCCCGTGCTTAGCAAAGCTATTTTTGGGTCACTAATATTAAGAAACCTCTTGGCGTAAACCGAGCCAGCGATAGCAAAAGTAAGAAACTGATGCGGTTTGCAGTCTACATTAGCCCCGAGGTCTACCATCACAGTATTCGGTGCAAAGCTCCCCAGAGAACCAACAAGCGCCGGACGATATGCTCCGTCCACCATGCCCATAAACTGAATGGCACTTATGGCAGCTGCCGCAGTAGATCCGGCACTCAATAATGCATCTGCTTCGCCCGATTTTACCATCTTTGCCGCTACTGCAACAGAACAATTAGATTTGCGGCGAATTACGTCAACCGGCGACTCACTTTCCTTAATAACATCGCTGGCTTCAACAACATTGATGGATGAACCGTTGGTGAGTTTGTACTTGGCTAATTCTTTTTCCAAAATAGTTGCGGTGCCCACCAGGATGATTTCTACATCACCCTTCTGAGCCGCGAGAACCGCCCCTTTGACTATTTCCTCAGGAGCGTAATCACCACCCATGGCATCCACAGCCACCCTTACTCTGCCATTTCGGGCCATATTCTTATTTACTATCACTTGAGAACTTGACTGTCGTCTCTCCTGTAACTATCATTTCACCCTTTTGATTGAGGCACTCAAAACTGCAATTTGCGTATGATACATCATCTCTTTGTTCAAGGCAAGTAATTTTGCCATTGATAGTCAGAGTATCTCCGGGGCGTGCTGGCTCTTTGAATTTAGCGCGAAGTTTACCTTCAGACAGCCAGTTTTGGCCAAAAGCCGAAGTCATCATCTCTGACACATAAGCCAAACTAAGCATACCGTGAGCAATGGTTCCACCTAAAGGAGTTTTAGCAGCAAAAGACTCGTCTATGTGTATGGGATTAAAATCACCAGATGCCTCAGCATAAAGGTTAATGTTCTCCTGTGTGATATGTTTTACCACCGGATCAAAAACTTTACCTTCTTGAATCTCTGTTAGCATCTCTTCACTAGGCGGGCAATGCTATAGTTGCCTTCCCTGACTGTACTTTTTCTTTATCTTTATCAAAAACCTCTAGCTCCAGAATTAGCATACTCATTTTGCCCCGACTTATTTTCTGTAACACTCCTATGTGACACTCTATAGTATCTCCAATTGGCACCGTTTTGAAAAACTCCAATTCTTGTGATGCATGTATGGCAATAGTGTCTGGTGGCAATGGAACAGATTTTGTCGTAGCAGCTATGGCGTAGGCTGTAATAGCCAAAGGGGGGACGAATCCATCACTTTCACTATCTACAGCTTTCAGATATTTGGAAACGAAGGACGCACTCAGTTCAAAGGTGGTAGAAGGGAATTTGTAACCGGGTGTTAACTCTTCATAGCTTGTCGCTCTATCGGGCATGTGAATAGTTCCTGATACATCGGTATGCTATGTATATTACATTATACACTGCCGCTCATTATTGTCAATATATCTTCTTACTAGGTATCACCGGTCGATAACAGAATTTGGCATCGACAGAATTGACTTGAATTCAACCTGTCCCACACAGAATATACTAAATCACGGGAAAGCATAAGACGGGAAAAGCTATCGAGTACAATCTGCTAGCTAAACCGTCATCCCATTTGGTCTGCTGCAAAGTGGGCCCGGCAGGATTCGAACCTGCGACCAACCGGTTATGAGCCGGCCGCTCTGCCACTGAGCTACGAGCCCAGACTTCATATCAAAAGTTTTACTTTTCATGGCAGCCAATTCTGTACCAACCGGTAAACGGGATCTGCACCCTCAACACCCTAGCCGGAAAGAATAGCTATACGTGAGCCCTGCTTTCCGCACTATTTAAACGTAACAAGTAGCAGAGGACTGTGTCCCTCCTCTATTAATCAGGTGATTCTTCAATCTCCATAGCCCGCCACTTCCTTGACTGATTTTACCATACTTGCCTGTCAGGCAACAATTGGTTTACCAGGGAGAAGATTAACCTCTTGGGGTGCCATAGGTCCGTGGAGGCCAAAAGGATACGTGAGCTTAGCTTACTGTTCATGGGATTAAAGAGGTTATAATTGCGTTTGAAAATCCGGCCATAATGATGATGGCGATCAGCTGAGTGAATCTACAGTTATCCATAAGTGACAAGCGTCAAGGGATTCGGTATTAAGTCATACAGATGTGATAGAGCACACAAATCTGTACTTAAGTGTATTCAGTCCGCACCCAGCTTTGCTGCCTTGCCTGAACAACTTTTCCTTTGACCCCACTAGTCCAAACTGCTAGACTGCTATCCTCCTAATTTGAGTTAGATAGGTAGACAGCCAAGGCTAGATCGCAATGTGCGACAAATGCTTGAAAGAGCACTTCGGTTCATGCCTCAAGATATAAGTGAAGGAAAATGAGGATAAAAAGCCCCGGATACACTGAATGTCTTGGCTCAGTACGCATTAACGATGTGCAGCAGGTCTTAGAACTGGACTCTGGCAGAGTTAAGGAACTTCCCCTTCGAGAGAATATCGCCGTGCAAAAAATTGAGGAGGAAGTTATCAAGTACTTCGAAGAGAGAATGGCTATTGTCATACCTACTAAGGATGAAAAACTCAAGCTCTTCGAAGGTGTTATTAGTGGAATTCCTCATGAGTGCCTGATAATCGTGGTCTCCAACAGCCAGAGAAAGCGAGTTGACCGGTTCAGGATGGAGAAAGACGTGCTGAAGCAGTTTTGTCGTTTTACACGCCGTGAAGCTTTGATTATCCACCAGAAAGACCCCGTACTGGCTCGGGCTCTTGCCGAGGCTGGCTATACTGATATTTTGGGAGAGGATGAATTGGTAAGGCATGGCAAAGCCGAAGGTATGATAGCTGCAATGCTTATTGCTATGGCTGCTAAGAAAGATTTTGTCGGCTTCATTGATGCTGATAATTATTTTCCCGGCGCTGTATGGGAGTATGCCAGATGCTATGCCAGCGGCTTCAGCATGGCTAAATCCCCTTATAGCATGGTCAGGGTTTTATGGCGATACAAGCCTAAGATTTCGACAGGCATGTTTTTTAATAGATGGGGTCGAGTATCGGAGATAACAAACAAATGCATGAACTCCCTGATCTCAAACAAGACCGGATTTGAAACTGAGATTATCAAGACGGGCAACGCAGGGGAACATGCTATGAGCCTGAGGCTGGCAGAAATACTCACTTATGCCTCCGGTTATGCTGTGGAACCCCAGGAACTCATATCTATCTTCGAAGGTTTTAGTGGTATCCTACCTATGGTACACCTTGCCGCCGCCAAACATGGCATTGATATATTCCAGACCGAGACAAGGAACCCTCATCTCCACGAGGAGAAGGGTGGGCGACACCTTCTGGTGGAAATGCTATTACCCGGTCTGGCGTCTATCTATCACTCTCTGCTCTGTGAAAAGGAGACTAAACAGTTGATTATTGATGAGCTTTTGAAGCGAAGTGCCATCCAGCCAGATGAAGAACCACCGAAACCGCGCCTTATCGCTCCACTACGGACTATCAACATGAAGAGGTTCACTTCGGTTATGACGGAACATATGAACTCGTATTCGGCGTTAGAGTTAGAGGAATGAAAGCGGTTATTCTTGTCGGTTAAGTATATGTACCATGATTTGGCTAATCCTCCCTTTACATCTGATAATCAGCAACCACACTGATTCAATATAATGTTCCAGATCTAGTCCCCAAAGCCAGAAAGGAGTTTGAGTTTATATGTGTCCTATTTGTGGTATTGTAAGTCGGAATCGTGAAGATGTAAGTGGACAGATATCCTCTATGATGAGTACCCTGGGTAGCAACAGCTCTGCCGAGGCCTGGCTTGTTTACGAGGGAATGCCGTGCAGGTGGCCAGGGGATACTCAAGCAATAAGAAGGCAGGCTCTGGGGCAGGTCTCGTTAGCCACCAGGGAACAGGGCCCAGCTAGGCCCGGCTTCAATCACAATGGTAATTTAGCCATGCTTTTTGAGGGAAATCTCTATAATAGTGAGAACCTAAGGTTGGGCTTCACCTCAAAGCAGAAACCAGCTAGCGGAAGTGCAGCCGAGATAGTAGCTTGCTTACTGGCAGACAGCTATCAGGGCAATTTAGTCAATGCACTAAAACACTTATCGTCTATGCTAGATGGCGAGTTCTGTCTGGCAGCAAGTGATGGCAAGCAAGTAGTTCTAATGAGGGATTTCGCCGGTCTCAGGCCGGCTTTCTATGCCGAAAATAGCAAACTTTTTGCCTTCGCCTCAAGGAAGACGGCTCTGTGGGAGATAGGGATGCGTAATGTAAGACCCCTGCGAGCAGGAATGATTGCCTCGTTTGGCAAAGATGGCGTTACCATTGATGAAGCTTACCCATTGAGCAAGATGGACATTCAAGTGACCATCACCGACCTGGCTGAGGCTGTTGATAGCTACTGTACTCTGCTCAAAGCATCTGTTGAGAAGAGGTTAAGCAATATTAAGAGGGTAGCGGTACTCGTTTCAGGAGGCGTAGATAGTTGCCTGATAGCCAAACTCATTTTAAACATATCCGCAATGAAGGACATTGAAGTAACTGCCTACACTGCTGGCGTGGATGGGGCGACTGATATTGGATATGCCGAGCGCTTTGCTCAAGAGCTGGGGCTAAAGCATAAGGTGAGAATACTGAGCCGGGATGAGATTGAGTCATACATAACCCGCGTAGCCGCTGCTGTTGAGGAGAGGGATTTAGTACAAATTGAAGCCGGCATTGGAGTCTATGCTGCGGTGGAGATGGCAAGCCAGGACGGTCTCAAGGTAATCTTCTCCGGTCAGGGTCCAGATGAGTTATGGGGTGGCTACAGCTGGTATCCTCAAGTTATTGGCAAAGATGGCTATGATTGTCTTTTGCAGAATATGTGGGGAGATTTACAGAGAGCCGATATTGAGACCTTTGACAGGGAAAACCGGATTGCTATGGCGCACGGGGTGGAAAAGGTGTTCCCTTACGCTGATATCGAGGTGATCAAGCTGGCAATGAGCGTGTCGCCTCGGCTCAAGATCACCTCTGCTGAAGACAGGGTTGGCAAACGTCCGCATCGGGAGGCAGCCAAAAGGTTGGGGCTGCCTGCGGAATATGCTGACCGAAGTAAAGATGCAGCCCAGCACGGTACGGGAATTCATGATACTCTTGATGCAATAGCCCGCAAGAATGGCTTTACCCCTGAGTTAGTGGAGCGTGTTGGTTATGACAGTGAGGAAGTGAGCCAGGAGAAGTTAGCCAGTTCCACACGTTACGGCTACCTATATGCAGAAAAGCAGCTCTGGCAGACACCTCAGCATGTTCAATTCTTTTTTGACTCAGTAGCGTACAG
>JAZFXR010000057.1:0-7809 GCA_036448835.1 Dehalococcoidia bacterium
GTGCGACCATAGCCATAATAGGGAACGACAGCGGTAATTCGCCCTGCCGAAGCTCGCCTGCAGGCATCAAGCATGATAAGTAACTCAACCAGACTTTTGTTAACTGGAGAGCAAGTAGGTTGAATAACAAAAACATCACGTTCCCGGACGTTCTCCAGGATACGCACAAAAATGTTCTCGTTACTAAACTCGAAGACATCAACCTTCCCCAGTGGTATGCTTAAGTACTCACACACGGACCCTGCCAAGGAAGGGTGAGCAGTACCACTGAAAACTTTTAATTCATCCATCATGACCTCTCAGCTATTTGGATACCAAGTTTGATTATAACACGAAATCATCGTGGTTTCTTTGGGGGGGGTTGGTAAGAGAGGGCAAATAAATTAAACCAGGAATAGATGTCTTATGCCAGCCCGGGAATGGGGTGTCGTTGACACATCTCTCGTACGTCCTGGCGTACTTGTTCTTGTACTTTTATATCCCCCGGAGCAGAAAGCAATTTGACGATAAAAGAAGCAGTGCGCTTTATCTCCTCTATGCTAAAACCTCTCGTGGTCACCGCCGCGGTGCCCAGTCTGATGCCGCTGGTAATCATCGGTGGTTTGGGGTCAAAAGGGATCGTATTTCTATTTACCCAGATGCCCGCCGCCCCTAACGCTTCCTCAGCGTCCTTTCCGCTTATCCCTTGAGGAGAAAGGTCAACGAGGACAATATGATTGTCCGTGCCCCCGGAAACAATACGCATCCCATGTGTCTGGAGTTCGGAAGCCAAAACGCGGGCATTCTCCAGCACTGACTTCTGATAATCAACAAACTCAGGCTGCATAGCTTCAAAGAAGCATACGGCTTTGCCGGCGATGATATGCATGCAAGGGCCACCCTGCATCCCCGGGAAAACTGCAGCATCAATAGCTGAAGCCATCTCTTTGTCACATAAAATAAGTCCACCCCTGGGACCCCGCAAGGTCTTGTGGGTGGTGGCAGTAGTAACCTGAGCACAGGATACGGGGGAAGGATGAAGTCCAGCGGCTATTATGCCCGCTATGTGAGCCATATCAACCAATAACTTGGCGCCCGCCTTGTCGGCCGTATAGCGAAACCTCTCGAAATCAATAATACGGGAATAACTACTCGCCCCAGCTATTATTAATTTGGGCTTATGCTCTAGGGCTAATCTTTCGATTTCATCGTAGCTAAGCATCTCGGTTTTGGCATCGACTCCGTAAGGGACAAAGTTATACCACTTCCCGGAGAAATTGACCCTGGAGCCATGAGTGAGGTGCCCGCCATGGCTGAGGCTCATCCCCATAACAGTGTCTCCGTGATTCAATAGAATTGAATAGGCTGCCATGTTGGCTTGACTGCCACTATGGGCCTGGACATTGGCATGGTCGGCTTCAAAGAGCTTTTGAGCCCTTTCGATAGCTAGATTTTCAATTTCGTCTATGTAAACACAACCACCATAATAGCGATAGCCAGGGTATCCTTCAGCATATTTGTCAGTTAGTATCGAGCTTTGGGCCTCAAGCACTGCCCGACTGGCATGATTTTCAGAGGCGATAAGATCTATGGTGCTTGCTTGTCTCGCTGCCTCCGAGCTTAGAATTTCAGCTACTCTGTTATCACGCTGTGCCAAGGAAAGTGTTTTCCCAGTTCCTACATTTTTGTTATAATGGTACTGGATATTCCATTCTCGGTCAATAAGAAAAACCGATCCAAGTCGATTCCTGCAACACAATTGACAGAACGTGTTTACGGTGATAAATTAACTTATTTAGCAATTAAGAGGGAAGAGTGCTAAAATGGCTTTAAGGGAAAGAAGAGAAACCGTTCTCAGGGCGATAATTGAAGATTATATCACCAGAGTAGCACCAGTATCTTCAAATACTATCGTGGAAAAATATGGCTTGAGGGTAAGCCCGGCTACCATCCGCAATGACACAGCATACTTAGAACGAGAAGGATATGTTATCCACCCTCACCATTCAGCCGGAAGTATACCTACTGATAAGGCTTATCGCTACTATGTGGAATTGATAGGGGAAGAGATTGAACTTCCCCATGTTGAGCAGTATCTAATTAATCAGATATCGCAGGAAGCGAAAGAGGAGCTAGAGCAATGGCTAAAAACGCTTGCAGCTCTTTTAGCGAACCTTGTCCACAACCTGGTAGTAATAACCACTCCCAAAGCAGTTCGCTGCCGCTTCAAGCATCTCGATTTAGTAGCCTTACAGGATTTCATGGCTTTGTTGGTCGTGGTTTTGTACGAAACAAAAGTTAGACGGCAGGTCTTATCTTTCAGTAGAGAGGTTAGCCAGGATGAGTTAACAAAATTGGCTAATAAGCTTACTTCTATTTATAGTGGGATGACTAGCAGTGAGATCCTCGCCAAAAAGGAGGGCCTTTCTTCAGAAGAAAGGCAGCTGTCTGAATCTCTAGCAGAAATTATGGCTGCCGAAGATAAGTTAGCATACGGTGAGCCTTATCTTGAAGGGCTACGTTTGCTGCTAAGTCAACCAGAGTTTACCAACAGCTCTAGAACGCTGGGAATTCTAGAATTGCTCGAGGGAGAGGATTGGCTTAGGAATATATTTTGCCAGGAATCTCGATCGGGAGGGCTAAGAGTAGTCATTGGTGAAGAAAACCCAGAACCAGCACTACAGGACTTGAGCTTAATAGCTAGCCAATATGGATTACTGGATAAAGCCAGTGGCATTGTGGGAGTAATTGGCCCCAAACGGATGGACTACGCCAAGGCTATCTCTTCGCTTAACTACCTCTCAGCATTGCTAAGCAACTCAGTAGCTGAATACATCTAAAGGAGGTCCAATGTTGGACGAGGGTGACGAAGTAGTTGAAGAAGGAATTGAGCAAGCGGAAGATATAGAAACATTACAGCGAGCTCTAGCTGAGGAGAAGGAAAAGGCAGAAAACTATTTGGCCAGTTGGCAAAGATGTCAGGCGGATTCTGCTAATTATAAACAACGTTCTCAACAAGAAAAAGGCGAGATTATTGAGTTTGCCAATAGCGCACTCATCTGTAACCTGTTGCCTATCATAGATGACCTGGAGAGAGCTTTTGCTTCAGTCCCTGCTGAGTTTGAGGGATCAAGCTGGACTGAAGGTATCAGGCTCATTTATAATAAATTGAAAACAGCCCTGGAGACACAGGGGCTAACAGCGATTGAAGCTCGAGGGGAGCCCTTTGATCCTCGCCTGCACGAAGCTGTAATGCAGCAGGATGGCAAAGAGGGAATGGTTATTGAGGAACTACAAAAAGGCTATAAACTTAAAGAAAAGGTAATCCGTCCTAGCTTAGTAACAGTTGGTAGGGGAAGGAAAAGAAGAAGAGAGCAAACAAATCAGAAGGAGAACTAGAAATGGGAAGAGCGATAGGAATTGATCTAGGTACTACATTAAGTGTAGTAGCAGTTATGGAGGGGGGCGACCCTAAGATAATACCCAGTGCTGAAGGCGGCAATCTCGTTCCTTCAATAGTAGCCATAGGTAAAGGTGGGGAAAGATTAGTAGGAGAGTTAGCCAAGCGCCAAGGAATAGTCAACCCTGAGAATACCATATTCAGCATAAAGCGCCTAATCGGGCGCAAGTTTAAGAGCCGCATTGTTCAGAACGATATGAAGCGCCTACCATATAAGATCACCGCGGCTTCCAATGGCGATTGCCGCGTGGTAATGGGGGGCAAGGAGTATAGTCCCCAGGAAATATCTGCCATGATACTGCAAAAACTGAAAGCTGATGCTGAGGCTTATCTTGGAGACCAAGTCACCGATGCTGTAATCACAGTGCCAGCCTATTTTAACGATAGCCAGCGAAATGCCACTAAAGATGCCGGCGCCATAGCCGGGCTTAACGTCTTACGCATTATTAACGAGCCCACTGCATCATCACTGGCTTACGGAATGGACAAGAAACAAGATCAAACCATTGCTGTTTATGACCTTGGTGGTGGGACTTTCGATATTTCTATCCTAGATCTAGGGGAGGGCACCTTCCAGGTTAAGTCAACGAATGGGGATACACACCTCGGTGGCGATGACATCGACCAGAGGATTATGGACTGGGTATGTGATGAATTCAAGAAAGAACAAGGCATAGACTTGAGGCAAGATAAGATGGCATTACAGAGGTTGAAAGACACCGCCGAAAAAGCTAAGAAAGAACTGTCCACAGTAGCTCAAACAGAGATAAACCTCCCCTTTATTACTGCCGATGCCAGTGGTCCGAAGCATCTTAGCATGACCCTAACTCGGGCTAAGTTAGAGCAGCTATCGGACGACCTGATAGAGAGGAGCATTGAACCTTGCCGCCAGGCCTTAAACGATGCCAGCCTCACGGCAAGCCAAATCAATAATGTGATTCTCGTCGGTGGTCAAACAAGGATGCCCAAAGTTCAGGAGACTATAACGCAATTCTTTGGCCGTGAACCTGCTAAGGGAATCAATCCAGATGAGGCAGTAGCTTTGGGTGCTGCTATTCAGGCTGGGGTGCTTAAGGGTGAAGTGGGAGAAGTCCTTCTTCTCGATGTCACCCCACTCACTCTGGGGATAGAAACGCTGGGAGGAGTAGCGACACCTCTTATCCCACGCAATACCACTATACCAACTTCGAAGAGCCAGATTTTCAGCACTGCTAGCGATAATCAACCAAGCGTTGAAATACACGTTCTTCAAGGGGAACGTCCTGTGGCTGCCGATAACCGTACGCTGGGACGCTTTATGCTTGACGGAATCCTACCGTCGCCACGGGGTATGCCACAGGTTGAAGTTACTTTCGATATAGATGCAAATGGCATCCTGAATGTTAGCGCCCGTGATAAAGGTACTGGAAAGGAGCAAAAAATTACTATTACCGCCTCCAGTGGATTGAGCAAAGAAGAAGTGGAAAAGATGAAACGAGAGGCCCAACAATATGCTGCTGATGATACCAAGCGTAAGGAAGAAATAGAGGTACGAAATACCGCTGACAGCCTGGTTTACACCACAGAAAAAACTCTTCGTGACCATGGAGATAAAATACCCGCCGATGTAAAACAGGAAATAGATACTAAGACAACCGCTCTCAAATCGGCTCTTCAAGGTCAGGATGTAAACGCCATTCGCAATGCTATGCAAGAGCTATCGCAGGTTATGCAGAAGGTCGGAGCATCGGTTTACCAGCAACCCGAACAACCCCCACCCAGTGGAGAGGAGCCAAGTGGAGAAGGAGAGGGAGAAGGAGGAGGAGAAGAAGGTACTGTGGAAGGGGAGTTTCGCGAGGTCTAAACAATAAATATTAACACCTAATTCCTCGAAATCAGGAACGCGAAATCGCATTTCTCCCAAGGAGCATTATGGCAACCTTTGAGCTAGAACAATTCACTATAACTGTCGATAGAATTTGGCAAAAGGCACTGGAAGAAAAGCGATTGACTCATAACGCCCCTGATGAGGAACTGAGAAAGATAGTAGAAAAACAGCCTGGAGTCAGAAAGACGATTTATGGAAACTTTGTCGCCCACAGTGAGCCTACTTCCAGATCAGCAATGTTCACTAAAAACAATGTTGACCATCCCTTTGGGGAGGATGAACTAAAGCTGTTAGTTCAGTGTGAAAAGGCTTTGGGCAAGGAAAGATTGATTTCCATAGACAGAATTGTGGGCAATGAAAATAGTAACACCACGGTCAGGTTAATTGTTCCCGAGCGATTTGCCCATGTTGCATATGGAGGCAAGAATCTCTTTATATCCCCAAAGGTACCAGTTAAGAAACCTACATACTATATCGTATTCTTTGCTGACGAGGCTTTTGATACTAACCAGTCAAAGCCGCTCCCCGATAAAGATATCACTATCAGGTTGGCTATGCTGGCTGACGGAAGGTTTGTCAAGATAATTAGAAATGGTAACTACATAGGTGAATATAAGAAGGGAGTTTTCGCCGCTGAAGATTGGGCAGCTAAAACGAGAAAGAGAGGTATCTTCTTACATGCCGGCTGTAGAGAGGATTACCTTCAATCAGCACACGGTGACTATCGGATGGCGAGGACATTACTTGTGGCACTGAGTGCCAACGGAAAAACAACCACAACTTCTAGAATCCTGGCCAGAAAAGGTAAGGAGAAATCCTGGCTTATTCAGGATGATGGAGGGACTCTCACACCCAGTGGTTCTTTTCGTGGCTTTGAAGCTGGGGGAATATTTGTGAAAACAGAGGGCGTCAACCCTGGGGAGCAAACCGAAATATTTTACGGGTTATTAAAACCAGACACTCTCTGCGAAAATGTTTACGTAACAGAAGACGGAGATTTTGACTTTTACAATTTCGAAAGAACATCCAATGGCAGGGCAGTGGTATTGAGAAGAGATTTTATGCATGCCAGTTCCTATATCGATGTAGGTAGGATTAACAACCTGATTATTATCACCAGGGGGCCACTGATTCCGGCAATATCAAAACTAACCCGGGCGCAAGCAGCAGCCTTAATGGTACTGGGACAGGCAATGGGATCCTCGGCTGGTGACCCAACACAGGCAGGGAAAATCAGAAGCGAGTTCTTCTATGACCCCTTTGTAGCCGGAGACCTGGCCGAGCATGCTAATATATTTTATGAGATAATAAAAGGTATCCCCCAACTAAATTACTATTTGATAAATACTGGAGGAATAGGGGAAGAGGAATACTACAAAGATATAAAATTGGAATTTACTATGGCTATACTTGATTCTTTGCTAAGAGGAGGTTTGGAGGATTGGGTAGATTCTCCTACGGGTTTTAAGGTGCCTGGGTCGATAACATATGTAGATGATATTTACTTGCATCCCGAGAAACTTTACTCCAGAACTGAATTTGAAGAAAAACAGGGGAAGCTTAACAAAATTAGATACGAATCCGTGAAAGAACTCGGAGACTCTTTACATCCTGATGTAAGGGAACTTTTTAGCAAGCATAACATCGCCTAGTAAAACTATAGACCACACATATTTCGTGTGGAATTTTGGTGTAAGATAGCTGTAAATCATACGGAGGACAAAAAGTGGTAGATTTCACTGAACTTTATGAAAGGTTAAAGAAGGAGAAGGAAGAGCTACTAGAGAAATTGGAGCAGTTAAGAACTCTGGGTCAGCCATCGACAGAGAGGAAGGAAGGCAGTCCATTTGGCAAAAGGGAAGAGGAAGCCGATGAAGCCTCCGAGCTAGAGAAAAGACTGGCTTGGGAAGAAAGGCTGAGAGAATCTCTTAACTGGGTTGAGCATGCCTTACAAAAATATGAAGCCGGCACTTATGGTTTGTGTGATTCCTGTGGACAAACTATAGAGAAAGATCGCCTTGAAGCCATACCTCAAGCAAGCCTATGTCTGAGCTGTAAGGCTCAGCAGGCAAAGGAAATAAAAGGGACAAGATAAATGGCACTCAATTGTGTTGTGACTCGGCAGAATCAGCGACTTTGTTGTGGATAAAGATAATTCAAAACTGCCTGTGCGTGATATCGTTAAGAGAGCAACATTATGTCTCCTCATTATTGCTTCAATAATCGCTTCAGATCAACTGAGCAAGCTATGGATCAGAACTCACCTGTCGATTGGGGAGTCGCTCCCTTTAATTGACCGCTTAAGTTTGATCCATATTAGAAATACAGGCTCTGCCTTTGGTTTACTTGCCAATCAAACCTTTCTTATCATCGTCATTAGCATAGCTGCTTTGCTCTTTATCCTGCTGTTTCTGCGTTACATATCCCCAACTACTACCCTGAGTATAGTAGCTATCGGTCTGCTTATGGGTGGTGCTTTAGGCAATCTCATAGACCGCCTCCG
>JAZFXR010000058.1:0-4713 GCA_036448835.1 Dehalococcoidia bacterium
TTATCAGGGTAATGTGCAGTGGCCGAGTAGAGCCAGCCTTCATTGTCAAGGCCTTTCAACTAGGGGCCGACGGTGTTTTGGTTTTAGGTTGCCACCCCGGTGATTGCCACTACGTAGAGGGGAATTATAAAACAATACGCCGCATGTCATTATTGCAGAAGATGCTGCCTCAGCTAGGAATCGAAAATGATCGTGTTCGCCTCGATTGGGTTTCGGCTTCCGAAGGCGACCGTTTTGTCTCAATAGTTGATGAAATGACGGAAAAAGTTAGGGCCTTAGGTCCTTTTTCACAAAATTCCGAGGATCTGCAGCACAGTTAGCTTTCAACCGGCTTTCTACTGAGTGGTTGTTTGTTGTGGAAGAAGCCGGAGTTATTGCTATTGCCACCAATGAATTCCAGAGTTCTCTAATGAGAATACAATTGTGTATTACAGGGTAGGTAGCATGCTAATCTAGCTGTGAGCCCAAGATTGAAAGTTGCCAAAGCTCTGGGAATTGACTATAATCGCTGAGGACACACTTCTGGGCAGGATAGCCCGATTTCTCTATATATAGCAATTTTATGCACAGCTTTGAAGCTTGCTCTGATGCTAAGGATTTTATCAAGCTATTCACCGGTGACCTCTAGGTGGATGGCTTCCTTATGGGAAAGCATATGAAACTTGACAGAGTAGCTAAAACAGCTGAGCAGGGGTTTATCGCTGGTTGTTGTGGATATATCGGGGACATTCCTGACACTGTAGCCCAGATTTCTCCCGTCGCTGAGCCAGCGATACTTGCGGAATCGATCGACAGTATAGTGAAACAGGTCAGGAGATTAGAGCCTTCGCCTCTCCAGGAAGGGGTCGAGGCGTGAATCTCGAAGACATTATCAAGGAAACAAAGACCTACTACTGTTTGGAATGCGGCAAGTGTACAGCCGTCTGTCCCGTTTCAAGATATAATTCCGATTTCTCCCCAAGGCTAATGTTAGAAAGAGCCTTGATGGGTTACAGGGATGAGCTAATTCACGACCGAGAGCTATTCTCCTGTCTTGCCTGCTACGCTTGCTCGAAGCTCTGTCCATCAGACGTTGATTATCCTGTGTTTACGCAAAAGGTGAGAAATCTAGCTTCTGGCGAGGGCGAGCATGGCGATTGTGCGCACTCAGGGACCCTTCATACGTTAATGAGATTCATGTCTCGCTCTGACGTCAAGCAGAGACGGTTGGACTGGCTCGATGGCTGCCGCACCTTGGAGAAGGGTGAGGTGTTGTATTTTGTGGGCTGCGCTCCATATTTCCAGCCAGTTTTTGAGGATATTGAGGTCAGCCCGGTGAATATTGCCAGAAACAGTATCAAGATACTCAATGCTTTGGGGATAGATCCCGTTGTACTTCCTAATGAGAGATGTTGTGGACATGACCTCTTGTGGACTGGGGACGTAGAGACATTCAAGAAGCTGGCTCAGCTCAATGCTCAGATGATAAAGGAATCTGGTGCCAAGAAGATAGTTTTCTCCTGCCCTGAGGGCTATAGGACGTTCAAGATTGATTATCCCAAATATGTGAAGCTCGACTGCGAGCCAGTGCATATCTCCGAACTTTTAGCTCAGAACTTGTCTAAGCTGTCATTGCAGCCCCTGGTAAAAAGGAGGGGAAGCAATCCCGTGGTCAAAAAGGTAACTTATCAAGACCCTTGCCGACTGGGAAGGCATCTGGGGATTTATGAACCGCCGAGGGAAATAATCAAGGCTATCCCGGGGATAGATCTGGTTGAGATGGAACATAGTGGTGGCGATAGCATCTGCTGCGGCACCAGTGTCTGGACCAACTGCAGCTCTTACTCTAAGGAGATAAGAGTAGAACGACTCTCTGAAGCCAAGGCTACCGGTGCTGAGGTACTGATTACGTCTTGCCCCAAGTGTCAGATACATTTCAAGTGCGCTATGACGGATAAAGGTACCGAGAAAGGTTCCGATATAAAAATGGAAGTTATGGATTTGGTTAATGTGGTAGCCAATGCTATAAACACCTAAGGTAAACACTTAAGTAAGAATGAATAGAGAAAACGGACATGAATCGGTCTTGGTAATCGGCGGAGGCATAGCCGGAATTCAGGCTTCACTTGACCTGGCCAATATGGGCTTTAAGGTATATTTAGTAGAAAAGTCGCCCAGCATCGGGGGGAGGATGGCACAACTGGATAAGACCTTTCCCACTAATGATTGCGCCATGTGTATACTAGCCCCTAAGATGATCGAGGCTAGTTCGCACTCTAATATAGAGCTCCTAACTTATTCTGAAGTAGAAAAAGTCAGTGGGAAAGCAGGCGACTTCCAGGTCAAGATAAATAGAAAGGCGTCTTTTGTTGATTGGAACAAATGTAACGGATGCGGTCTCTGTGTGGAAGGATGCCCAGTCATTATGCCAAACGAATTCGATCACGGGATTGGAACAAGAAAGGCCATATACCTATTCTTTCCCCAGGCTGTTCCTAAGAAATGTGTTATGGATAAAAGGGAAGAGCGTCCCTGCAAAGCAGCTTGTATGAATGCTTGCCCTGTCCATACCAATGTGCCGGGGTACATCAAACTCATTGCCGAAGGACAGTTTGAAGAGGCTTACAAGCTCATAAGGGAGACAAATCCCCTGCCAGCATGTGTTGGGCGGGTATGCTATGCCCCCTGCCAGGAAGCCTGTAATCGCGGCCAAATAGATGAACCACTGTGTATCCGCGACCTCAAGAGAGTACCCGGGGACCAATGGAATATCGAGGAACTTGAAGTCCCGGTAGTGGCCAAAACAGACAAAAAAGTAGCGATTGTAGGCTCAGGGCCCGCAGGTCTTGCCGCTGCTAATGACCTTGCTCTAAAGGGTCACAATGTAACTATCTTTGAAGCCCTCCCTGAACCGGGAGGTATGCTTCGCGTTGGCATACCTGAATATCGCCTTCCCAAGGAAATTTTGCGCCAGGAGATAGGCCATATCCAAAAGCTGGGCGTGGAGATAAAAACGGGCATCCGAGTTGGTAAGGATATTGCCATCAAAAAATTGAAAAGAGATTACGATGCCATTTTCGTCGCTGCTGGAGCACACGGTGGCATGAAGCTCGGTGTGGAGGGTGAAGACATTCCCGGAGTAACGGAGGGAATAGGATTTCTTCGGGCTGCAAATCTTGGGGAAAAGGTGAATATTGGTAAGAAAGTAGCGGTGATTGGTGGAGGTAATACAGCTATCGATTGTGCCCGCACAGCCAGGCGACTAGGAGCAAAAGAGGTGACCATCGTTTATCGTCGTTCGCGCGCTGAGATGCCGGCTTCCGAGGAAGAAGTAGCAGCAGGGGAAAAGGAAGGAATCAAGATTGAGTTCCTGGCGACTCCGAGCCGCTTCTCCACCGATAACAAAAAGCTTGCCAAAATGCAATGCGTGTGGATGAAGCTTGGGGAACCAGACGTCAGCGGTCGTCGTCGTCCCATCCCTGTCAAAGGGTCTGAATTTGCTATGCCAGTGGATACAGTGATTACAGCATTGGGACAGATTCCAGAAACAGATTTTGTTAAGGAGTTGGGAATTACACTTTCCAGGAGGGGCACGATAGAAATCAATGGCAAGACCGGGGCAACCAATGTTGAAGGAATATTTGCCGGAGGTGATGTAGTAACCGGGCCCGCTTTCGTGATTGATGCTATTGCGGCAGGGAAAAAGGTATCTCGCTCTATCCACCAATACTTGACTGAACAACCTCTTGAGTCTGAGGTAGCATGGAAGGAACCAGAAGAGTTTTCCCAGGAGGAGATAGAGGACCGCAAAAAACGCTTTCCTTCCAGAAATAGGGTGGAGATGAGGGGGCAACCTGTTGAGGAGAGGGTACAGAACTTTGGTGAAGTGGCTTTGGGATATTCTCTAGAGGAAGCCAAGGAGGAATCTTCACGCTGTCTGGCCTTACAGATAGAGGGATGCATAGAATGCCACGAATGTGAACGGCGATGTGAGCCTAATGCAATAGTCTATACGATGCGAGATGAAGACATTACAGTAGAAGTGGGAGCGATAATCATCGCTTCAGGACTTGGCCTATACGATATTTCAGCGCTAACAGAATACGGCTATGGAAGAATAAAGAACGTGATCACTGCCATGGAGTTTGAGAGGTTGACTGCTGCCTCAGGACCTACCATGGGAGAGCTTAGGCGTTCTTCGGATGGCAGGATACCTGGGAATATTGCTTTTATCCAATGTGTCGGCTCTCGGGATCTCAGGAATAAGGCTTATTGTTCCAGTGTCTGCTGCATGCATGCTACCAAAGAGGCCATGCTGGCTTTCGAGCATCATCCAGGGACAAAATCCACCATTTTCTATATGGATATGAGAGCTGTCGGCAAAAGATTCCAGGAATACATTACCAGGGCTACAGAGGAATACAATGTGACTTATATCAGGGGGCGTCCCGGTAGGATTGAAGTTAACCCTGAAAATGATAACCCTGTTATTTGGTATGAAGAAACCATCAACGGACAAGTAAAGAGCTTTGAGGCAGAACTGGTGGTCCTTGCCCAAGCCATGGTTCCTCAAATCAACGAAGAATTGGCGGATATACTAGGAATAGAATTGAATGAAGATGGCTTTGTAAGAGCTCCAAATAAATTACTGCAACCATTAGATACTACACGCCCGGGTATTTTTGCCTGTGGTTATGTCCATAGTCCTCGGGATATCCCGGATTCTGTAACCCA
>JAZFXR010000059.1:0-2121 GCA_036448835.1 Dehalococcoidia bacterium
ATGGAAATAATCGAACAGGGAATAGCTTAGTCTCCGGAGGTCAGCATTGAAAGCCGGAGTAGCTCAAATTGGCCTTAGCGATGAAATAAGAACAAACATGGAAAGAATTCTGTCATACCTCAAGCCAGGGGCAAGCCTAGAACTGGACATTTTATGCTTCCCGGAATACTGTCGTGTTGGCTAGGGACGGGAATCAAAATCGCGACACCCTTATTGGGAAGGACTAGTTATAGCTGAACCCCATTTACATAAACTTTAAACCTGCCAATAACGAGAGCAGATGGTTTTTTTCATCTAGTCAGACGACTGATTTCTTCTACCTTCCAATGCTAGTTTGGCTGACTTTACAATACCTACCTGAGGGACAATAATTGCCTGTGCTGTATTGGCAAATGAAGATGATGTTACTTAGCTTCAACATCGTCCTCTGTACTCATAATAATGTGAATATGGGTCTGTTATCAGGAATCATCCGGATAGACCAATATTCTCTCAAACATTTGGCCCTCCCTTCAGTTTTAAGCCAAGTTTCTGAGTCATCTGCAAGTAAGCTAGGATGTCAGACCGGCTTACCAAGCCAGCACATTTGTTACTTCGTAAAACCAGCACTTGATTGATATTATGTTTAGTAATGAACCTCAAAGCAGTGTTTAAATCATCGTCAGGTGTCACACTGTAGAGTGGCTCACTGGTCATTATTTCTTTGACTGCCATCTCTTCCCATTTCTCCTGTGGCAATTCCTTAACATCAGTGACAGTCACGATGCCCACAACCTGGTCATTCTGGCAAACTGGTACCGCTCGACCATGTTGCTTTCGAAAAACATTGCTTACCAGTTCCGCCACGGTAGTATCAGGACCTATGAGCATTGCGTTTGTGGTCATTACTTCTTTAACTTGCACACCGCTGAGCTGTTCGCGCAGAGTGACTTCACGGCGGCTGGCATCTGCTGAACTGCTTAAAAACCAGCCAATGAAGGCAAACCATATACCTCCTATGAAGTTACCGGCAAATATCTGGAATAATCCGAAGCCGATAAACCCCCAGCCCATGAAGCGCCCAACAGTAGCGGCTATATTAGTGGCCTTCACCAGATTGCCAGTTCTGTTCCAGAGTATGGCCCGCAGTATGCGGCCACCATCCAGGGGAAAACCGGGTAAAAGGTTGAAACCGGCTAGTAAAGCGTTAATCAGCGCCAGATAGTTGAATGTAGCAGCTAAAGGGCTCTGTTGGTCCCCCACAATTTGTAGTAGACCCCAGAAAATGCCTGCCAGAGCAAGGCTGGACAGTGGCCCCACTATTGATATTACAAACTCGACCTTGGGTTTCTCCGGTTCATCTTCCAGCTTACTAACACCGCCAAAAATAAATAGGGTAATGCTGCTAACAGTCATACCTCGAGCCTGTGCTACAAGGGAATGGGCAAGTTCATGTACCAGCACAGACCCGAAAAGCAAGAGCGCTGCTACCAATCCCGTTATCCAGTATGTTACCGTATCCCACCCCGGATACAGCCGCGGAAAGAATCCCTGGGCTAAAGACCAGCTGAGTAGTACGAAAATAAGTATCCAGGTATAGTGAATGCCGATATCTATACCTGCAATTCTAAATAGGCGTAAAGAACGTCTCATATCGCTTCTCTCACTTTTCTTGCTCTTATCACATACCTCAATCTTCGTCCTTTCGCTCTTGTGGCCTTACCACCAGCATTGGCAACCCAGACTCCCTTAGTACATAATCCGCTACGCTGCCAAATACTCCCCGTTCCAGGCCTCTACGTCCATGAGTGGCTATTGCAATCAGGTTCACATTGTTACTGTCGGCATAGCTCAGGATTGCCTCACCGGCTCTCCCCAGGATACTCACAGCATCCACCTTTATGCCCTTCTTACGCAGCGGTGCAGCTATTTTCTCGAGATACTCCCTGGCTTCGTCCAATGCCTTTTTTGCCTGCCTAAGCATAGCGTCGGTTTGTACGGGTGCAGCTCCTGCGCCGGGGATACCCGGACTAAATGCTACAGGCTCATGGATAACTTGAAAAAGAATGAGCTTGCCCTGGAAACAAAGAGCTTCCGCTACAGCATAGGGCAGAATTTGCTCGGCGAGCTCCGAGCCATCCA
>JAZFXR010000060.1:0-20818 GCA_036448835.1 Dehalococcoidia bacterium
GAGCTTCAAAGGAAGCTACAAGAGCTAAGTGAGGTTAACCATGAATTAAGTAACAATAAAGACTTGGTTATCGCAGAATCGAAGCTTTCTTCGCATAAAGAGCAACTGGAAGACGTTAGCAGAAAGCAAAAGAATTCTGAATGGGAACTGGAGGACCTTCAGGAGAAAATCAGGCAGATTGATAGCAAACTTTATAGTGGCACAACCAGGGATCCCAAGGAATTGGTTAACCTTGAGAAAGAAGTCAAGAGTCTCAAGAGCCAAATTAAGCCCAAAGAGGATGCCCTCTTAGGATTAATGAGCCAAATGGAAGAGATAGAAGCCAATGTAAAAACTACCAGCGAAGAAATTGAACGATTGAAGCAGGAGTGGGAACAGAAGCAAGAGACCTTTGGGCGAAGGAAAAGCGAAATTGAAACTCTACTTGCCAAACTCAAAGAAGACCGTGTTGCGTTAGCACAGCAACTTGACTCTGAAGTCCTTAATACTTATGAGCGAATTAGGCTATCAAGGGGACAAGCTGTAACAAAAGTGGAGAGAGGAGAATGTCAAGGATGCCACATCGCCGTTCCCACGAGCCAATGGCAAAAGATTAAAGCCGGAGATCTAATCCAGTGCAATAGCTGCAGCAGGATACTCTACCTGGAGTAGCCTATACAGAATCGTATTCGTGTCATAACATTCCTAGACACCCCAATCAGTTGTTACTCAAATCTATTGTAGGCAAAAAAGCCTTATAGTACAGCGTAGGAAATACGGGCAGACCTCAACCATTGACAACCCCGTGTAAGGGGCATAATCTATATGCAGGCTAAGGTATATTATCATTTGGATGTCAGAAGCTGGAGATGGGCATTTTGACAGGAAGGTGGAACGGGGATTCGACGAATAAGAATAAGGGAGGGTTCAATTCATGGCTGGCATTATTTCATACGGTGCCTACATACCATTATGGCGGCTCGCTCGAGATGCTATCGCGGAGGCTTGGGGAAGCGGCTCAATTAGAGGTGAAAGGAGTGTAGCGAACAACGATGAAGACACTATCACCATGTCAAGTGAGGCTGCCATCGATTGTTTAGCTGGGTTGAAACGAGAAGAAATAGATGGTCTATATTTTGCCTCCACTACCTCGCCGTATAAGGAAAAGGAATGCTCTACCTTGGTGGCCATGGCTGCCGACTTGAGACCGGAAATTATCACCGCTGACTTTGCCAACAGTCTGAGGGCAGCGACAGAGGCATTCAGGGCAGCGTTGAATGCTGTAGCCAGTGGTTCTGCCACCCAGGTTTTAGTTACAACCTCTGATTGCCGCATAGGTTATCCTGGGTCAAACTATGAACAGACCTTTGGTGATGCAGCAGCAGCTCTGCTGATCAGTAATACTGACAAACCCGCTGTTATAGTGGAAGGCAGCTATTCCTTATCCAACGAACTATATGATGTGTGGAGGTTAGACAAAGATAGCTATGTCCAATCTTGGGAAGATCGCTTCATTATTGAGCACGGCTATATAGAGAACATGGAGAAAGCAATTTCCGGATTATTACAAAAGAAAGCTCTCTCAATCCAAGATATCAACAAGACTGTGCTTTATGCTCCCACATTGAGAGCGCAACAAAAGCTAGCGCGCCGTTTAGGTTTTGATGTTAATATGCAGCTTCAAGATTTGCTTATCAGCAATGTAGGTATTACGGGTTGTGCGCATGCATTGCTTATGCTTGTAGCCGCTCTGGAGGAAGCCAAGGCTGGTGATAAGATTCTGGTGGCTAGCTATGGTAGTGGTTGTGACGCCTTTCTGTTAAGCGTGACGGAGGAAATCGAGAAGGTTAAGGATAACAGAAGAGGAGTGAAGGGATACTTGGATTCCAAGAGACCTCTTCCCAGCTATACAAAATATCTTAGCTATAGAGGATTATTAGATCCTCAACCTGGTGAACCGTTTAGGCTATTTCCGGCGGCGACCACTAGTTGGAGGGAGCGTAACTGGGCAATTCGCATGCACAGTAGCAAGTGCAATAATTGTGGCACTGTCACCTTTCCCATAGAGAGAATCTGCTATAACTGCCGAAGCAAGGATAATTTTGAGGAAGTCAGGCTCTCGGACAAAAAGGCCAGGGTGTTTACTTTCACCCTTGATAACCTGGCTGGCAGAAGCGATGACCCGACAATACCACAGGTAGGGGTAGAGTTTGACTACCAAAATACGAGAACTTATCTTCCCATGACGGATTGCGACCCTGGCGACGTAACGGTGGATATGCCAGTAGAGATGACTTTCAGGAGGCTATATGAAGGTGCGGGCATGTACAACTATTTTTGGAAATGCCGACCTATAAGGTGAAGTATCAAAATGAAAGGATGAGCAATGGCAGAGCGAAAGTGGAAGAATGTACCAGGGTTTGATTTCAAAGATATCATCTATGAAAAAAAACCCGGAGTAGCCAGGGTAACCATAAACAGACCGGATGCGTACAACGCTTTTACTACCTTCACTCAGGATGAACTGATAAAAGCTTTCGATGATGCGGCAAGAGATTCTACTGTAGGTGTGGTAGTGTTTACTGGCGCTGGTGATAAGGCATTTTGTACTGGCGGTGATGCCAAGGAAGCAAAGGCCGGCTATCGGAAGGGCATGTTAGAAAAGGATTTAATGGTTAAAACCCTGATACGAGAGATGCCCAAACCGGTTATCGCAGCGGTGAATGGTTATGCCATAGGTGGGGGGCAAGTCTACCAGCAGATTTGTGACCTCTCTATAGCTTCAGAAAATGCTGTTTTTGGCCAGGTCGGTCCCTTGGTGGGGAGTTTTGACCCGGGTGTAGGCGTTATTGATTTAATGATGGTAGTAGGGGAGAAGAAAGCAAGGGAAATTTGGTATCTCTGCCGACGGTATACTGCTAAAGAAGCTTTAGAGATGGGACTGGTGAACAAGGTCGTGCCGGCAGATAAATTGGAGGAAGAAGTGGATAAGTGGTGCGATGAGATATTGGAAAAAAGTCCTGGAGCCATAGCTGGCATCAAAGCGTGCTTCAACGCCGCCACTACCTATATGCGTGGCATAGAGGCAGTTTCGGCACAGTATCTCTGGAAATATTACGCTTCGGAAGAAGCTGAACACTGGAAGAACGCGTTCTGGCAGAAAAAGAAGCCAGACTGGCAAAGATTTAGGAGGAAAGAAGTATTTCCAGCAGTTCATGAGTGTGAAGAAAAAGGAGAATCGTGAGCTAATAACTAAGTGAGGGTAAATAAATGGAGAGTATCAAGGATAAGGTTGCCATTATTGGCATGGGCTGCACTAAGTTTGGCGAGAGATGGGATGCCGGGCTTGATGACCTGGCTATAGAAGCGGCTTATGAGGCTTACGAAGATGCAGGGATCGATTCTGAGGATATTCAGGCTTGTTGGTATGGGACTGTCACCCAACCAGTGGTCGGCATTGGCTGTACTCATTTGGCGGGACCATTGAAGCTCCACGGCATACCGATGAGCCGGGTGGAGAATTGGTGCACCACGGGACATGAGGCTCTAAGGAATGCCTGCTTTGGTGTTGCTTGTGGTATGTATGATTTGGTTTTAGCGCTGGGTGTAGAGAAGCTCAAGGATACTGGTTTCCCTGGCTTGGGAACTGGACGGGGTATGAGCACAGTACTGGAGGCACGTCGCACTGCACCGGGCTCGTTTGGCATGATCGCCACTCGATATTTCTACGCTTACGGGTTGAGCCCTGAAGAAGGTAAGCGCACCATAGGCAAAATTGCGGTTAAGAACCATTACAACGGCAGCCTTTGCCCGAAGGCTCATTTCCACAACCAGGTAACTCTGGAACAGGTGATGAATGCTCCTATTATCGCCTGGCCTCTGGGGCTTTTTGATTGTTGCGGCAATAGTGACGGTGGTGCCGCAGCCCTCTTGGTTCCCGCTAGTCAGGCTAGAAAATACCGGAATGACCCTATTTATATAAAGGGGCTAGGTGCGGCTCATTCTGCTCTGCTTCCACAGAACCGCCCGGCTTTTGACTGGCTACATTTTGAGGAAGTGATGAATTCCTCTCGTCAAGCTTACGAACAAGCTGGAATAAGGAATCCCCGAGAGCAAATCGATATTGCTGAAGTTCATGATTGCTTTACCAGCACAGAATTACTTCTCTACGAACTCCTCGGCTTTAGCCCGGAAGGTAAAGCCAAGGAGGACATTGATTCTGGCTTCTTTGAGCTAGGTGGTGGCTTGCCTGTGAATAGCGATGGTGGACTGAAATGCTTTGGACACCCGGTAGGTGCTAGTGGACTCCGGATGACTTACGAGGTTTACAAACAACTCCAGGGAAAGGCTCAATCGGCTGAGCGTCAACTAAAGGATGCCAAGCTTGGTATATCACAAACCTTCGGTGGTCCCCCTCAAGTAGCTGCGGTGGCTGTTCTGGGCAGGGAGCTAGGCTATCCTTAACCAAATCTAGCTGTCTCATAACTTCTTCAGTAAAATTAAAGCGAGTTATATTTTTCCGTCGCGGTTTGGTAGAGGGAATGAGTTGTGTTAGAATTTCTTTGCTAAGAGAAAATGCCTATTTATGAGTATTGGTGTGATTCCTGTCACCAAGTTGTTAGCTCATATCGACAGAGCTCCTCTGTACCCTCACCAGCCTGCCCTCTTTGTGGTAAAAGCGAGCTTAAGCGTGTATTTTCCACTTTTTCCGTACAGAAAACATATAGGGATGTTTATGAAGATATACTTTCGGACCGTGCGTTAACCCAGGGCATGATGCGTGATGATCCCAGAGCAATAGCCGAGTGGAATAAGAAAATGAGTAGCGGGGAAAAACCGCCTCCTGAATATGAGGAAATAACTGAGAGAATGGAGAGGGGTGAGTGGCCCGTAGCACAGATAGAAGAAAAAAGGAGAGAATTTACCGGTCAAGGGGAAAGCAAGGCCGCGATTGATTGAACAAGAGGATGTCTAATGCCTATTTACGAATTCGCTTGTCAAAACTGTCACAGAAGACTATCGTTCCTCGTAAGAGATATTTCTGCTCCTTTTGTTTCAAAGTGCTCATTCTGTGGTAGTAACGACTTATCTCGTGGCATTTCTGGTTTTGCCTACCCATAAATCATTGAAGACCGTATGGGAAGAGAGCGGCGAGCCTACAATGCACCCTGGTGATGATTATTACAGAGATCCCCGGAATATCGGGCGCTGGGTGGAAAATAAGTTTCAGGATATGGGACAGGAGTTACCATCCCAAATTAAGGAAAAGATACAAGCAGCCAGGGAAGGTGTGTTGCCTGAACCGTTGAAGGACCTAGGGAGTGCCTCACCAACCGCTACGTATGATTGATGCCAATCTAAACCGCTCCAGCGAAGGCTTGCGGGTTCTCGAAGATGTCGCGCGCTTCCTTCTTAATGATGCCGATCTGTGCCAGCGGTTAAGGACTCTACGTCATGAAATGGCCCGAGAGACTAAAGCACTGCGTGTAGGGCTCCTATCTCAGAGAAATGCCGAATACGATGTCGGTCACCTTTACCATATCCCTCGAAGAGAGAAGAAACTGAATGTGGAAAAGACATCATTGCAGGGCCTGCTAGATTTAGTTACAGCCAATGCTAAAAGGGTGGAAGAGTCTCTTCGCGTTATAGAGGAACTGGCTAAATTGCCGGAGATGAACTCAAAGCTGAATTCAGCCAGCTTTGAGCAGACGAGGTTTACCCTTTATACCTTAGAGCGTGATTTGATTTCACGAATGTCACGCCGGGATAAAGTAGAAAGGATATCCGGGCTTTACGTCATTCTAGATAGGCAGTTTCTGTTGGGCAGAGAGGAAGTAGATGTCGCCAGGCAAATTATTGAGGGTGGTGCTAGGGTAATTCAACTGCGCGGTAAGCAAAGCAAAAAGGGAGAATTGCTAATTGTAGCGCAGAAGCTCAGGGAGTTCTGTCGTCAGACGGGTACTCAATTCATAATAAATGATTACCTTGATCTGGCTATGGCAGTTAATGCTGATGGACTTCATGTTGGCCAAGAAGACTTGCCCTTGTCTGTAATCAGAAGGGAATTACCCATAGATAAAATAGTTGGCTGCTCCGTCAGGACTCTATCGCAAGCAAAGAAAGCCCAAGCTGAAGGAGCGGACTATATTGCTGTAGGATCTATGTTTCCCACGACAACGAAAAGGGAAGCCACTGTGGTGGGAGTGGATATGCTCAAAGAACTTAAGCGAACAGTATCTACTCCTGTAGTGGCCATTGGTGGCATTAACCAGAATAATGTTGATGAAGTAGTGGCTGCTGGCGCTGATGCTATAGCTGTGATCAGTGCTGTTTTAGGAGGGGAGGATGTTAAAGGAGCTGTGCAGAAACTGGTCACAAAAATAGACTTGAGGAAAGAGCAATGTCAAAGCCGGTAAAAGATTTAGAGCTTATCGCTGCGAAGCTTCGCCCCTATTTTGCGGCTGAGGATGAGGCGAGAGAGAAAGCCTTGCGGAGTTGCCGTCAGGTTATCCGCTACAGCGCTAGTGCCATACGTGCCGTGCATCGCCAGGAGCACGATAAGGCAAGGCAACTCCTCGCCTCAGCGTACGAATTAGTTCTAGAACTAAACGACGACCTGGCCGGACACGGAAAGCTACTTCACGCAGGTTTCATCCACGACGCTCAAAAGGAGTTCGCTGAGGGATGTATAACCTCGGCTTTGATTGCCTGGGAAGACTTGCCGAAACCGGAAACGCTGTGCATAAGCAATGCTGCCTACCTTGATGGTTTGGGCGAATCCGTAGGGGAATTACGGAGATATATATTAGATAGTCTAAGGCGAGAGGATTTCTCACGCTGCGAGGATTTACTTACTATAATGGATGAAATCTACGGAATTTTAATAACCATGGACTTCCCGGAATTGCTTGCACACGGCTTGAGACGAACCACCGACACTATACGAGCCATTATAGAAAGAACTCGGGGAGATTTAACAGTATCCCTAAGGCAAAAAAATCTGGAAAAGAGACTTGACAACCTTGACTAATCTCTTCCAGTGGATGACTTTTCTTTTTCGTACTTATAAAACCCTTCACAGGTTTTGCGTCCCAGACGGCCAGAATCGACCAACTCTCTCATGATAGTAGAGGGGGACAGGCAGGGGTCCTGAGTCCTTTCATACATGGCACAGCTTACCATATAGCCAATGTCCAGACCGTTGAAGTCGGCTAGGGCCAGTGGACCTATGGGATGACCCAGCCCCAAGGTCATGCTTTTATCAATATCCTCTGCGCTGGCTACTCCATTCTCCAGTAGCCGCACGGCGGCTCCCGTCAAGGCTAATAGCAGGTAATTGAAAATGAACCCGGGAGTATCCTTGGCGAGAAGGATTTCCTTTCCAAGTGAGAGGCCAAACTTCTTTACTGTCTCCAGCGTCTCCCTGTTAGTTGTGTCTGCCCTAACAATCTCGAGTAGTTTGCTGGACGGCACGGGAGAGAGAAAGTGTGTCACGATTACTCTATCGGGACGTTTGGTTGCTTTAGCAAGCTCTGTAACAGATAGACAAGATGTGTTGGAACAGAGGATTGTATGTCTGGGACAGATTTGATCCAGTTCTGTAAGAATCCTTTTCTTGAGTTTCATATCCTCTGGGACAACTTCTATAATTAAATCGCGGTCACTTAAGTCCTCCAGAGAGATGCTCCCGTTAATACGAGACTGAGTTGAGTCCTTATCCTGCTGAGATATCCTGCCCTTCTCCACACCGCGGCCCAGGTAGTATTCTATTGTTAATATACCCTTGCTGAGAATCTGTTTGCTGATTTCTGTAACTGTCACCTCATACCCGGATTGAGCACAGACCTGGACAATACCAGCACCCATAAACCCACAACCGACTACACCTACTTTATTGATTTCCACAGTATTAACCCCTTTCGTGCTGCCAGACTCGCACAACTATGCTCAACACTGATAGGCAAACTAATCGTTTAAGCTCTATTCCAACTTGGTGCGAACCTAGCCATTATAATCCCATCTCTCTGGCTACTATTTCTTGATAGAAATCGGCATCACCAAAAGCAAGCTCTGCAGCCTTGGCACGCCTGGTGTAATAATGGAGGTCATGTTCTATCGTGGCGCCAATAGCCCCGTGAATTTGATGTGCCAGGGCAAACACGCGCTGGGAAGCTTTACCTATCCAGGCTTTGGCTATAGCTATCTCCTTAGTGCAGGGCAGTCCTTCACTCAACATCCAGGCTGCTCGATAGGTGCTAAACCTGGCACCATCAACATCGGTTGCCATATCGGCGCAATAGTGCTGTATGACCTGAAAGCTGCCAATGGGACGGTCAAACTGCTTCCTTTCTTTGGCGTAATCCACTGTCATCTCCAATACTCGCTGAATATTACCAACCGTATCACAACATTTTCCCAACGCTGCCCTCTCTATTGTCTTTTGTACTGTGCTCCATCCTTGATTTAATCGACCCAAAATGCTGGCTTCAGGTACTGGCATGTGATCAAAAACCACCTCACATAGCTTATCTCCAGCGATGGTCTCCAAAACTGTGTACTCTATCTTGGGGTCCTTGGCATCGACCAGGAATATGGTGATTCCGTCTTCGGGTTTGGTTTTGGTGACGCATAGCAGGCAATCAGCAATATGAGCATCAGGGACAAAAAGTTTTGTGCCGCTGATAATATAGTTGTCATTATTGCGGTTAGCCGCGACCTTGACTGAAGGTGCATCGTAATTATCATAGCCGGGTTCAGTGAGGGCTAAGGTCAAGATTCTCTCGCCCCCGATTATCTTAGGCAAGTATTCTTGTTTTTGCTCGTTGCTGCCAACATCTAAAATAGGCAAGCCTCCCAGAACCACTGTGGAGAAAAACGGGCTGGGTAAACAAGCCCGTCCCATTTCCTCCAATAATACTGCCAAATCGAGGAAACTCATATCACCGCCGCCATATTCCCCGGGGAAGGCTAAGCCTATCCAGCCTAGCTCTGCCATCTCTTGCCAGAGTTCTCCGGAATAGCCAGTCTCGCTCTCTCCCATTTGTTTGATGAATTCTTTCGAGCACTTATCAGCTAGGAAGTCGCGAGCTGTCTTTTTTAACATTTCTTGTTCTTCAGTCAGAGTTAACTTCATAGCTATCCTCCTGTATCAAGACATTTCACCCTTGTAAGCTGCCAGTGAAGGATCTTCGGAGCCATTATACCTTCTGCTCCGCGGAGTGACAGCTCATGAGCTTGGTAATCCTAATCCCCGCACAGCCAGGATATTCTTTAGAATTTCTGTTGTGCCGGCCTGCAGGCTGTAGCCTTTTGAGGCCAAGTATGAATGCAATGCCATACCCCGCAGAGGGACTAACTTGGAGCTTGATGTCAACTGTCCGTAGGGCCCCAAGACTTCCATAGCCACACCGGCCAGGCGTTTCTCAAATTCTGTGGAATAAGCTTTGGACATAGCGGATTCCCAATTAGGAGCTCGCCCTTCTTCCATGAGGAAAGCAACTCTGTAAATAAGCAAGCGTCCTACCTCAAATTCAATCTGTAATTGCGCCAACTTATTCCGAATTACGGGCTGCTGAGATAGCTTATTGTCCTTGGCAAACTGGATGATGGAGTCAAAGAGAGGATAATTGCCCATCAGGCGTTCCATGCCGCTCCTCTCGTAATCGAGCTGGTTGAGAACCTGATAAAAACCACGATTCTTCTCCCCCACTAAATACCGCTTGTGCACGCGGACATTATCAAAGAACACGTCATTCCAGGCTTCAGTGCCGGTGATATCAGTCATGGGGATGCGGCTGAGGCCGGGTGATTGTGCATCCACGATAAACTCACTAATACCCCTATGCTTTGGTGCCTCGGAGTCGGTTCGGACATATACATCGAAGTATTGAGCGAATGAGGCGCAACTAGCCCAGGTCTTCTGACCGTTAATTACGTAATAGTCACCATCTTCTACTGCCCTGGTTTGTAGCGAGGCCAGGTCAGAACCAGCTCCCGGTTCGCTCATTCCTAGACCGAAGTAGGCTTCTCCCTTAACAATCCTGGGTAAAAATTCCTTCTTTAAATCCTCTGACCCAAACGAGAGAATGGCACCTCCGACCTGGCGGTCACCAAACCAGTGACAAGCTGCTGGCGCCCCATAGCGGAGCATTTCTTCAGTAAGGATAAGTCTATCTATATGGCTGCGCTCATGTCCTCCATACTCTTTAGGCCAGGTCAGACCTATCCAACCTTTTTGCGCCACCCTTTTCGTAAATTCAGGGTCGAAGCCTTGTATCCAGGCATCACAGGTGGGTTTCCAATACCCTTTCTCAATCTCCTCTTCCAGGAAATCGCTTACTTCCAGTCTAAATTTGTTCTGTTCTTCAGTGCAGCTGAAATCCATTATCTTGCTCCTTTCTTAGAGATTGATGTTGGAATACTTCCTCCATGGCCTAGACACGCATTTCCCTTCCAGAACATCCAGTGCACTGTTCACGACTTTTCTGGTATCTGAAGGGTCTATCACATCATCAACATAGCCTCTCTCTGCAGCACAATAAGGGTTTTCGTACATTTCTGAGAATTCCTTTATCCTTTGTGCTCGCACTTCATCAGGCTTATCTGAGTCTCTTATCTCTCTGGCAAAGATAACACTGGCAGCGGTTTCGGCACCGACAATGGTAACCTGGGCTGTAGGCCAAGCAAAAACAAAATCAGCCCCAATAGCTTTATCGAGCATACCGTAGTGAGCGCCGGCATAAGACTTTCTGATTATGACTGCAATCAGGGGCACAGTGGCATCTGCCCAGGCAAAAAGTAGCTTGGCACCGTGGCGCAGGATTCCGCCCCAATCTTGTTGAGAACCTATCAGATACCCCGGGGAATCATGAAGAGTGATCAAGGGAATGTTGAACAGGTCGCAAAACCTGACAAACCTGGCCCCCTTATCGGCAGCATCAATATCTATGCAACCAGCCATCCACTTGGGCTGGGTAGCTACTATTCCCACAGAACGGCCGTTGAAGCGGGCAAAACCTGTGATTATATTCCGGGCGTGGAGTCCGAGGGTCTCAAAGAAATGACCCTGATCGACTATCTTTTGGATAACCTCGTACATGTCGAAAGGTTCGTATGGATGTTCTGGTAACAAGCTAAGCAAATCCTCTTTCCTTTCTGGGTCATCGTCCGTCGGGATGCGAGGTGGTTTCTCTCTGTTGTTGGGGGGCAAAAAGGACAAGAGTTCCCTGCATTTATCTAGACAATCCGCATCGTCTTCAGCCACGACGTGCGTTTGTCCTGATTTGGTGGCATGGGCTTTGTAGCCGGAAAGTTCCTCCAGGCTGATTTCCTCCCCGGTTTGCGTTTTTACAAAAGCCGGACCAGCAATGCCCATGAATCCTGTGTGCTTTGTCTGAATTAGGAAATCTTGCATTACAGGATGATATGCCTGTCCTCCTAAACAAGGGCCCATAAGTAGGGCTATCTGAGGTATTATCCCCGACGCAAGTATTTGAGACCTGAACAGCCACCCGTAGCTTTCCAGGGTATCCATTCCTTCCTGCAGTCGAGCGCCTCCAGAGTCATTCATACCTACAAATGGCCATCCATTATCCTTGGCGAAATCTACAGCTCGAACGAATTTCTTGCCATGATATTCGCCGAACGTCCCCGCCATTGCAGTAAAATCCTCGGCAGCAACAACAACATGTCGGCCGTTAACTTTGCCAAAGCCAGTGATCACTCCTTCAGCGGGCACTTCCCTTTTATCCATGCCAAAGGCAGTCGTTCTATGCGTAATAAACAGTCCTATTTCTGTAAATGTTCCGGGGTCGAAGAAATAATCTATCCTCTCCCGAGCCGACATCTGCCCTTTCTTATGACGGGCTTCAATCGCCTTTGGCCCTCCCATCTGCAGGATGTCTTCTTGCCTTCTCTTCAGTTCCTTTAACTTGTCAAAATTCTTACTAGACTCATCAGTCATAAATTAAACCCCCTTTATGATTATGATTCAGAGAGGCTTTTATAGTTCCTGTTACTTCCAAAGAGAGATGTCGTGCAAAGCGATGACCTGTTGCCTAACCCCGCTATCATATGGCATAATCGCCAGCTTTTCAATGCTCAACTCAGAACTGAGAATTGGGAGGCAGAACCTCGGTGGATACTATTGTAACACTGGCAATCCAGAAAATATATCGTGAGGCTTTCCTCAACCTGCTGCGAGGATCCTCGTGTAGCGTCCATAGCTTTAGATGCAACTTTGAAACAAAGCTCATTTTCTTCCTCAAGAAATTGGTGATTTATCAACGCCATTTAGTTTGATGCTACAATCACCTCGGGTGCTAATTGCAGAGCTTGAATCAGAGCCTTGGCTTTATCCAAGGTTTCTATATATTCAGCTTCCGAATCGGAATCATAGATAATTCCACCTCCTACTTGAAAGTAAGCTCTCCCTTCTTTGATTATAAAAGTACGGATAACGATGTTGATATCCAGGTCCCCGTTGAAACTTAGATAACCTATGGAGCCCGTATAGACGCTCCTCTTGGTCGGTTCCAGTTCATCGATAATTTCCATAGCTCGCACCTTCGGAGCGCCCGTAATAGAGCCACCAGGGAAAGTAGCTTTGAGCAGGTCAATATCGCTCTTGCCTCGATGTAATCTGCCCACAATGGTGGAGGTGAGATGGAATACAGTGGGGAAGGTCTCCAAAATAGTTAATTCGGTGACTTTTATCGTGCCATAGCGACAAACTCGTCCTAAATCATTTCTCTCCAAATCAACAATCATCATATTTTCTGCGTGGTCCTTGATGCTGTGGATCAACTCTTGAGCCAGTCTGTGGTCTTCAACAGGGTCTTTGCCTCGCGGCCTCGTGCCCTTTATTGGTCGCGTCTCTACCAGGTCACCGTGGACTTTAAGGAACCTTTCCGGAGAGGCACTAACGACGGTTACTCCCTTGAAATTGAGATAGGCGGCAAAAGGAGCGGGATTAACTATTCTTAGTCTTTTACAAAGTTCGTATGGCGGTATTTTTAAATCAGCCCCAAACCTCTGAGAAAGATTGACCTGAAAGACATCGCCAGCGGCGATATACTCCCGCACCTTGTTTACAGCTTTGATGTATTCCTCAGTGGTAAAATTAGACTTAAGCATAATTTCTTCGTTTTGTGCAGGGCTTCGGCTCCCCGCAATGACTGAATAGCAAGGATAAAGCCATTTCCTCATCTGTTCAAGTCTCATCCTGGCCCGCTTTAACCTTTGCCCTTCCTCTAGTTCGGGAAAACCTGTGGCAACAAGGTAAGCCTTTCCTTCTAGGTGGTCAAATGCGAAGACAGTATCATAGAAGGCAAAGTAACACTCGGGTAGCTTAAGGTCATCTATAGCTGTAGATGGAAGGTGTTCGACGAAGTGGCACAGGTCATAGCCAAAATAACCAACCGCTCCGCCAACGAAAGGCACGGGTGCCGGGCAATAGTCTAATTTATATAACTCCAGCAGCTCGCCTATAGTATCAAGAGGGTTACCATGCTGCACTTCGTGCTCCTGCCCACGAATAAGGGTGATTTCAGAGCCTTGACTGTTTATCACCAGAAAAGGCTCACCGCCCAAAAAGGAATATCGTCCCAGTCTTTGGGTGTCCATGCCGCTGTCCAAAAAAAAGCTATAAGGTCTATCCTTGATTAGCTCAAAAAGCTCAGGGGCGGTCAAAGAGGTAAAGACCTCTTCGATTAATGGATAGCGATTCTTAATCACTTTATAAGCAATACCTACAAAGTTTCTAACACTTTCTTGGTGGTGAGACCAACTTCAGATGGGTTGGGGACTATAGTGGCTTCGGCCTGTGATAGTGCCTTTATCTTCTCTGAAGCCTTGCCAGCACTGCCGGTAATGATAGCTCCAGCGTGTCCCATTCTTTTCCCCGGCGGGGCAGTACTACCAGCGACAAAAACGACCACAGGTTTAGTCATCTTGTGACTGATAAATTTAGCAGCTTCTTGTTCCATAGTACCACCAATTTCACCGATGAGAACTACTGCCTTGGTATCCTGGTCCTCTTCAAATAATTCTAAGATATCGACAAAAGTGCTACCCGGCAGAGCATCACCGCCGATACCAACACATGTGGATTGCCCAATTCCCAGGCTGGTGAGCTGCGATACGACGTCATAAGTCAGAGTGCCGCTGCGGGAGATTACTCCCACACTGCCGGGAAGATGAATTCCCCCCACCATAATCCCAGCCTTACATTCCCCCGGGGATATGACTCCCGGGCAATTTGGACCAATGAGCCGAGTTGCTTCGCCTTTGAGATAGCGATGAACTTTCACCATATCTAATACAGGTATGCCCTCGGTTATACACACGACTAAGGGCATGCCGGCTGCAATTGCCTCTAAGATGCCATCTGCTGCAAAGGCGGGGGGCACAAACATGAGACTGGCATTAGCTCCGGTTTCGGCTATGGCTTTCTCTACAGTATTGAAAACGGGTACGCCCAAGTGTTGACTGCCCCCTTTGCCGGGCGTAACTCCGGCTACTATCCTGCTGCCGTATTCTATACAGCGCTGGGTATGAAAGCTTCCTTCGCTGCCAGTAATACCCTGAACTAAGAGCCTGGTATTTTTATCAACGAGGATACTCATTCCATTACTCCTTTTGCTGCCTTGACTGCCTTATTGGCGACATCATAAAAATCTTTAGCCTCAATAAAGCTTATCCCGGACTCAGCCAGAATACGTCGACCTTCTTCCAAATTTGTTCCTGCCAGTCTAATGACTACGGGGAAGGGAACATTCATTTGCTGATAAGCTTCAACTATCCCTTTAGCGATGACATCTACCCTGGCCATACCTCCAAATATATTCACTAGGATGGCCCTAATTCTAGCGTCAGCAACAAACATCTTGAACGAATTCACCACCCTCTCAGTGTTATTAAGTGTACCGATGTCCAGGAAATTTGCTGCTCTACCGCCACAATATTGAATAAGGTCATTGACTGCCATGGCTAACCCGGCACCATTGACCATGCAGCCAATATCACCATCCATCTTGACATAATTGTTAATTCCCCAGTCACGAGCTTGGATTTCCAGAGGCTCTTCCTGCTCCTTGTCTTGAAGTTCCTGGATATCTTTGTGTCGATACAGGGCGTTGTCGTCAAAATTCAGTTTGGCATCTAGAGCCAGCAGCTTTTCGTCAGTGGTAATAACCATAGGGTTTATCTCGGCCAAGGAGCAATCCTTGTCTATGAATAGCTTATAAAGGCTTGTCATCAACCGTGTAACCTCAACCACTTGACCTCCCCCCAGATTCAGCCCATAAGCCAGTTTGCGACCCTGGAAAGGTTGAAAGCTAATAGCAGGGTCGATATCACTCCTGAATATTCTCTCAGGAGATGACTGGGCTGCCTCTTCGATATCCATGCCCCCGGCTTCACTGGATATCATCATAGGTAAGTGGCTTGCCCCATCGACGAGGATGCTGAGGTAAAGTTCCCGGGTCACATCACTTGCTTCTTCCACTAGAACTTTACTTACTGGGGCTCCTTCCGGTCCTGTCTGATGAGTAACCAGTTTAGTTCCAATCAATTGGCTGGCTGCTTTCTCTGCCTCTTCTGGGTTGTTAGCCGTCTTTATGCCACCCGCCTTGCCCCTGCCCCCGGCATACACCTGGGCTTTGATTACAACTTGGCAGCCGATTTCAGCAGCTATTTCTCTGGCTTCGGCTGGGGTAGAAGCCACCCTGCCTCTGGGAACGGGAATACCATATTGGGCCATAAGTGCCTTGGCCTGATACTCGTGAATCTTCAAATTTCCTCCTTGCTTCCCTGAAGCGGAGGGGGTGGGATTCGAACCCACGTTCGCCAAAAAGGCGAAAACGGTTTTCAAGACCGCCACCATAAACCACTCGGTCACCCCTCCTGGCTTCAAATTCTACTTCAAACTAACCTCTCTAGGCAATTTTGTTAACATTTTGCCGCCATCTCTACCAGTCTTTATTCCAATAATGAAAGTATTTGAATAGATGGGTTAAAGCTTCACGGATGACCAGAGGGTATGTGTCGTGAAAGTGCCATTTCACGATAAAACCCACGCCGGCAATCTCATAGATTCGAGTGTTTTACCTGGCGAGGAGGATCTTAATGTATTTATTTTGTCTTAATCTCTATGAATTTTCTCGTCGCGTTGACCAGTTTAATGTTTTCAACTTTTCTCTTTTACACCTCCTGATATATCTGCCTCGGCATAATCTAATGCTTCTTCTAGAGGGTCTAAATGTAGGCTAAAATAATCCTACTGAAATCATGAAGGCTTGTATGGTAAGATTCAGTTGTATAGGATGCATAGAAATCAGGGTTGTGATGCTTATCATGGAGAGGCACTGCCCAAGTGAACTACATGGGAGGATAGAATTTCATTCTTGAGCTGCTACCCAAAGTGATAGGGAAATAGAAACTGGTTATTATCCTCAAGGAGGAAGGGGAAATGGTAAAGGTTATTGAAGGTTATGAACTGAAGAAGGGTGCAGATATACAATCTCTATTCCTAAAACTCAGGTCATATGCCATGACATTTCCAGGTTTTATTAGCGTTGAGCATATTCGAAGCGTGAAAGGCACTCCTATTGCCGCTCTATTATACAATTGGGATAGGATTGAGAATTGGGAGGCATGGGAGAGTGCAAAGCTTAGACAACAGATATTACAAGAAGCAGAAGCATTCTTGGTATCAAAACCGAGGATAACAATATACGCGGTAATGCCTACATCCGCATGGACATATACTGGATAAAAATCATAGTTCAGGCAATTGGCAATCTATAGTGGCAAAGATGCTATCCCTTGTAGTGGAAGTGTCAAGTTGGAATAGATTGAGAGTCTGACTGGTCTTTTAAGGTCTATACCCTTTTAGTGGATAGCCCAGCAAAATAGCGTTAACAGACGTGGATCAAGGCAAGAATAAGTAGTGTTAAGCGTTCTCCGCCTTGATATGTGGGAAGGTAACCCTGAAAGGAACCTCCTTTTTGTGTAGTGACTGATATAGTTGTAAGGCTTCATTTGTCTCTAAGGGGGTGATTCTATTAATCTCGCCTGGCAATAGCGTTTGATATTGGGCAAAGAAATTACCACTTGGCGTTCTGAATAGAAATGTGTTACGACCATTCTGCTCAAAGCGATAGCCATTCCAGTATACATCGTGGGCTATTAGTGTGGCTGTTTCTGTGCTGTACCGCTTCCCCGCGGCAACCCAGATCATATTTTCTGGTTGCATCGATTCACCTCCAGTTGTACTTCTGGCCCAGGCTAGACCAAATATTACTGCGGTCTTGCTATTATCGTCTTATATTATACCTCAAAAATACTTTCTTTGTTGTGCCGCAAGTCGCTTTCACCCCTTAGCTTCAATTTGAGTATTTGACCTTTATTCTAGTTGACTATAAAATAGACTCGGGTGAGTAAACCGGATGGCCGCCCTGGCTTTTAGTAGCCAGAGAGGAAAGTCCGAGCTCCACCGAGCATGGTGCTGGGTAACACCCAGGAGGGGTGACTCTACGGAAAGTGCCACAGAAACACACCGCCAACGACTGGCTTGACCAGTGCGGGTAAGGGTGAAATGGTGAGGTAAGAGCTCACCAGCAACCAGGAGACTGGTTGGCTGGGTAAACCCCACCTGGAGCAAGACCGAATAAGAGGGCTCAACTACTCCGAAGTCTTGGAACTCTGGGGTAAGTTTAAGGTGCTCGGCCGAAGCCCTCGGGTTGGTCGCTTGACCCTGATGGTAACGTCAGGGCTAGATGGATGGTCATCACTCCGTGTGGAGTACAGAACTCGGCTTATAGGTTTACTTGCCCAAAAATATTTTCAAACTCATACGCAACAAAGGACAAAGATGAGACTCAAGCCTTGATCAGGGCATTATCGAAGGAAAAAACAAGGGAAAAGATAACATCTCTGCAGCCATGAGCAAGTTTGTTAAACTAATGTTCACGACATAAACTAGCTATGTATGGATGACATATCCCCAAAACTTCGTGACTTTGTTCTGTTTTGTGCCCAGAGACGGAGCCCCGAATGGCCGGCTATTTATGATGAAATGACCAGTGTAGCCGGAAGGAAATTATTCCAGGGATTAGGCTACAAAGACCTTAAGCAGCTGGGGTTATCATTCTCCCTATCTGGTATGGACAAAACCATCCAATTGGTGAAACAAATTACCTCCCAAAACCTACGGTAAGAAGCGTTTTGCCGTCTTACACCTAAGATGATATCATCCTAACAAGATTGAGATCGTCTCCCATTGGCGATAGTTATCAATCTCTAATGTAGTTCAAGGAGACCTTTTATGCGAATAGTGGTGCTTGCCGATACCCATATACATATGCTTGAACATCTTCCTAAAAAACTCATTGATGTCCTCTCCATGGTGGATTTAATAATCCACGCTGGAGACTTCACCGATGTGAAGTTGCTCGAGGAATTGGAAAGGTTGAGAGAGGTGAAAGCGGTCCAGGGTAACATGGATTCGATGGAAATAAAGACTGTACTCCCGGTCAAGGAAATAATTGAAGTAGGGAATAAACAAATCGGCATAACTCATGGCTCAGGCAGTCCTTGGGGAATAGAAGAGAGAGTAAGGAAAGTGTTTGAATCAAATCGGGTTGACATTATTGTCTACGGTCATTCTCACCGATCCCAAAACAAGGTTATCGACGGTATTCTTTTTTTCAACCCCGGCAAAGCAACAGACTCTTTCGGCATTCTCACGATCGACGGAGAGGCTAAAGGAGAAATAATTGATTCTCGATCATGATTATTCACCGTTTTATCACTATGGAGCCGTAGCCGACTACTTGTGAGAAATCGCCACTAGTGTCTCCGCTTGTGGCATATTTTAACAAACTTGCTTTTTTGGCTTTCATTTCTTTGGCTGCGACAATAGCTGAAGCAACCGGCCCATACCCGCACATTGTGCAATTAAGGTTTTCACAACGCTCGTATAGCTCTTCCTCATCAAGGGCAACTATGGCCTCGATTACAGAGCCATCCCTTTCCATAGCTACAGAGTAAGGCTCATAATGTGTGAAATCACTGCTGGCGATGATTATTAAGTTATCGCCTGCCTGAGAAATAGCTTTCCCCACCGCCCGAGCTGTTTCTATATCTTGAGCCAGCATACTTATGGGCACAATTTTTACCTTCTTATAGAGGTGTTGGAGCCACGGTAATTGTACTTCAATACTGTGCTCGTGTGTATGAGCAGTCTCATCTGCTTTGATTACCTCCCCCAAAAGCCTTTGGGCAAGCTCTTTGTTTACTTCCAGTTCGCCCAATGGCGTGTTCCAGCCAACTCCTGCCCATAGAGAAACAGGATGCCCATACCCCGTGTGGTTAGGACCAAGTATAACTGCGGTGTCGAAGATTCCATCATCGGCAAGCTCCTTATAGGCATGGGCTGCTACTGGCCCCGAGTAATAATAACCAGCATGAGGGACCACGATAGCCGCAATCTCCCTTAGCCCTTTGCTATTTACTCGAGGTATAGCTCCAGGTCCAAGCTCATGTTTGTAACACCATTCAATTTGTTCTTCTAATTCTTTGGCAGTACCGGCATAGAACATACCGGCAACAGCAGGTTTCCTTATCTGCATGAGATACCCCGGAAGGCAAGACTATACCTTAGGCTCTCTTTTTGTCCTTCTCCTGGTTTTTTTCTTGACCCCATCAGCCTCCCCCTTGGTCTTTCCTTTAACTGCCTCTGCGTGCTTCTCTATCTCCGGCCTGGCTTGGTCACGGTACCAGCGGTGTATTTCGTCTAGAGCCGGGGGGAAGATACTGAATACCTCTATATCATTAGGAAATTGCACTGAGTGTCCCTCTCTAATGAACAAAAGCCCAGCCTCATTATCTTTAAGCGTCTCGCTTATCTTTGTAGCCATAAATTCGTTTCTCCGTTTAGTCGCCTCAGCATAAAATCCAGTAACTTTATTCGCCACTTTATCGCTTATAAAACCAAGCAACAGGCATCTCTGCCAGTCCATCGCCTCTTCAAATAATTCCCTTTCTTCAACTACCTCTAATATAGCACCATTATCACACTGAGTTTTGGCAAGTTGATAACTACTTGGGTTCAGCCTTTCCATGGTTCTCATACCATCTTCACCAGATTGAAAGATTGATTCGTGGTAGATCCGATTTACCTGCCCTATCTTTGATGCCAAATTAGCCAGCTGTTCTGTTACCTGTTGCCAATAGCGGCTACGTTTTTCTTTATATTCATCAAGGGTTTCCTCGCCTGAATATATAAGGGGGACGAGGTAAAGCTTCTTTTCTTGTTTGAAGCGTTCAGCTTCAGGCTTCTCTATTCTGCCTAGTTGCTCCACCATGGCTGTTTATCTCCCAACAATAAGTGCTCCAGGACCTCAGTGTACCTTATATTGAAATGGGTTTGAGAAAAAAAGAGCAAAGCAAACTTGCTCTGGGTGCTACTCATCAGACTCTCCTTCTTTTCCCCAATTCTGCATCATCTTTTTGACTCGTTGGGCAAGGTCGGGATCCTCCTTGAGACGCTGGGTAAATACAGGGCAGCTCTGAAGAATCATCTCCTGACTCATAGAGGCCATACTTTCCATAACCTGGTCCAGTTCGTTTTTTGCCTGTTCAGGTAGGTTTGTTCCCTGCATCGCTGTCCTGAACTGTGCGACATCATCAATGCTAACCTGAACCGGAGTTAAGCAGTTTTTATACCACGGGCACTCCTTACATCTAATGAGCGCCGTGACCTCATCCAAAATATCGCCCATTTTTGATCCTCCTAGTTAATGTAATTTTAGCACTTTCCCCTGATACAAAGGAAATT